>DATENN010000270.1:0-4570 GCA_035275045.1 Pyrinomonadaceae bacterium | reverse complement strand
CGCGGTTGCCGCGGTTCAGGTTCGATCGGCTCGCCGTCCCATTCCGGGTCGCTGAAGTGCAGGTGCGCCTTCACGAAGTCGTAAATGGTGAAGTAATCCTTCCCCTCATACAGCCGTGTGCCGCGACCGATAATCTGCTTGAACTCGATCATCGACTTGATCGGCCGCATCAGCGCGATGTTGCGGATGTTCCGCGCATCGACGCCGGTCGAGAGTTTTTGCGACGTGGTCAGGATCGTTGGGACGGTCTTTTCGTTGTCCTGGAAATCCCTCAAGTACTGCTCGCCCAGTTCGCCGTCGTTGGCCGTCACGCGCTGGCAATAATTCGGGTCGCGGCTGGTCTTCATCTGATTGATCAAGTCGCGCACCGCCAGCGCATGGTTCTGGTTGGCGCAAAAGACCAGCGTTTTGTCGTTCTGGTTGATCTGCGCCATGAAAATTTCGACGCGCTTTTTCTCCCGTTCCTTGATCTCGATCACCTTGTTGAAGTCCGCTTCGTCGTAGAATTTGCCAGTCTCAATCTCGCCCTCCACGACCGTGTCGTCGGGCGTATACACGTAATAGTCCAGCGTGGTCTGAATCTGTTTCACCTTGAAGGGCGTCAAAAACCCGTCGTTGATGCCTTCCTTGAGCGAGTAGATGAATACCGGCTCACCGAAGTAAGCGTAGGTGTCGATGTTATCCTTCCGCTTTGGTGTAGCGGTAAGCCCGAGCTGCACCGCTGGATCGAAGTATTCGAGAATACCGCGCCAGTTGCTTTCGTCATTTGCGCCGCCCCGATGACATTCGTCGATCACGATGAAATCAAAGAAGTCTGGCGGATACTCGCCGAAGTAAGGCGATGGGTTCCCATCCTTTGGCGGGCCGCTCATGAACGTCTGGAAAATTGTGAAAAACAGGCTGCCATTCTTCGGCACTCTGCCTTTCTTGCGAATATCGTCCGGCGCAATCCGCACCAGCGCATCTTCGGGAAAAGCTGAGAAGGCATTGTAAGCCTGGTCGGCGAGAATATTTCGGTCGGCTAGAAACAGGATGCGCGGCCGGCGCGTGGGTTCGCGGCTCAGGTTCCAGCGGCTGTGGAATAGCTTCCACGCAATCTGAAAGGCGATGAATGTTTTGCCGGTTCCCGTAGCCAGCGTGAGCAGGATGCGCGGCCGGTTGTTGGCAATGGCTTCGAGCACCCGCTCGACGGCAATGTCCTGGTAATAGCGAACCGGATGCGATCCGCCTTTGTCCTCCGGCGAGACGGCGGCGAAACGATCGCGCCACGCGTTCTGCTCAGTAAAGGTCAGCTTCCAAAGTTCATCTGGAGTTGGGTAGCGCGGGAACTCCCTCTCAGTTCCCGTAAGCATATCGAGGCCATAGATACCTTGTCCGTTCGTGGAATACGCATATCGCAATTCCATTTTGCCCGCGTAATCCTTGGCCTGCCCCACGCCTTCGGTGAGCGCCCGATCCCAGGCCTTAGCTTCGATGACCGCAAGCTTGGTGTTCCGATACTCGAGCACATAATCCGCGCACAACGGCTTCCCGCGCCGGCCATACCCTTCCAGCCGTCCCAACGTAATCAAATACTCGCGCCGAACCTTGCTGCCCTCCACCACGCCCCAGCCCGCCGCTTTCAACGCGGGATCAATATGCTCGGCGCGTGTCTCCGCTTCGTTCATTTTACGAGGCCACTCGGTTCGAACAAGAAGACGCCCAGATCAGCTAAGTCGCGCATTGCAGCCTCGATCATGGGGCGCACGACAGCCCAATCCAATCCCCCGTTGCCACAGCCAAGTGCCGGCACGGCTATGGACTTGATGCGCCTTTCTTGAATCACCCTCTTCAACGCTACCAGCCCATCACGCACCCACTCCAGTTTCGAAGGCCGCCGCCAATCTTGCTTGGTCGGGAAATTGATGATCCAACGGGGTCCACTTAATTCACAAACAGGAGTAATGAACATCTCCCCTACACGAACTTGACCTGCATCGCAGGCCGATGCGTACGCCTTGTAATTATCAGGAAATCGCTGCTTAAACGTAAGGGCGATACCCTTTCCCATAACGCCGACAGTGTTTACCGTATTCAGCAACGCTTCCGCCGGGGCTTCGAGTAAATCACCTTTGGCGAGCTTGATCATTGAGATCTCGCTCACGCGCTGGCGCTCACAGGCTTAATATCCCTTAGAACGTACGTTGTGCGAACGCGGCCATTTTTGAACAAGACGGTTGTCTTCGATAATGAAGCGACACACGGTTTGTTGAAAAAGTCGCGATTGAGTTCAACGACCTGTTCTTCGGTCAAGTTCTGGTCGATTTTGCCCCCAACGCTGTGATTGTCGTGAGATACGAAATCGTATCTCCATGACTCCAGCAAGACGCCCTTGAAGACCCCGGGAATTGTAATGAGTTCTTCGTTCGTGATTGTCCCGGCAACACGGTTGAAGGCCTCGTTTGCCTCGACCGGACTCATTGTGCAGCGAAAATCGCCGCTCTCCAGTCGCAGTCCTGCCTTTCCCTTGGCTATCACTTCAAGAAACTCGCGCAAGTTTTGAATGACTCGCGGCGCCGTTTGGTCGAGTTCCGCGGCAAAGTCCTCATCACTCCGCGCAGCGGCCTCAACGAGCCGTGTGACATGCGCCAGTGTGTCGGCCAATTGGCCTTCTTCGAAAAGCTCGTCGTTGTCCGCTCGAGTCAACTCCAACCCGAACGAGCCGCGCGGCAAACCGGTCAGCAGCAAGCGTGACTGGGCTTCACCGGGGCGTCTGCCTCGGGTGCCTACCAGGCCATGCCATCTGTCGGCGTAGTCCGCCATTACCATGTTTTGAAAAGGTTCAAGTACGCGGCCGGCAAAGCTCGCGTCGATTCCAACCGAGCCCTGAACAGGCTCACCAGAAAAAAACAGTACTGTCCGAGCCTCTTTGTGCCCAAGGGGCAAAGCGGCGATTTTTTCCTTTAGTTCCTTTTGCCGCTCCGCAAACGACACCGACATCAATGGATGGTCCCCGACCATCTCTTTCAACCGCTCTGTCTCAAGGAGTTGAGCTTTCAGAAATTCTCTTTGAGCACGCGTGGTCATGGCGTGGCCCTCGCAAGTTCCTGGCGCGCGGCCGCATCTTCGGCGGTCGTATTCAGTTCGACTCTTAACATCCCTTTCCAAACTCCCAGGCGGCTATGTGAGAAGAGAAGAATCCAGTACCGCGTTTGCTCCAGAGTTACGGCTGGGTTAAAGCCAGCGTCGAAGTTGTAGTGATCCAAACTGTAAGCTGCCTTCGATAGCGCAGGGCTCGCAAACTCGCGAAAACGAGTCGCCAGTGCTGTCTGAAAATTCCGGTCATAGCCCCAATATACAGTGACGACATCCAGGTCCTTTGGAGCGCGGTTTTCACGCTGTTCAACATCTTCCACGAAGCTGCCATCCAGCCACTGAAAGCCGTTCGTCAGTCCTTCGTTCCGCAATCGTTCGCGAAAATCCAGAAACTTTCCGAGTATCGCCCTGCGCTCAACCGTTGTTCCCAGGCGCTGGCACACATCCAGTGTTGTGCAAGGATAGGGCGATAGTTGACGACGATCCACCGGGTCTCCCAAGTGTGGCGGGAGCACGAGATTGTAGTCAAATGCTGGAATTGGATTTGGCACTGTTTACTGCCTTTATTGTATTTCGCCGCGAGTCATTTTGCCAGCAATGTTCGTTCCTTCCCAGTCCCCTGACGCGTCAAAATTTTGACGTTTTTCGACGTGTTCCAAAAATGTGTCGATTGCATCGACATATCAAAGCTGGCCACTAAACGCCTGGTGCAGCAGCGACTTCTTCAGCTCCTCCAGCGCTGCTAGCTTGCGCTCGTATATGGAGGCGAGGCGTTGGGTTTCGTCGTGGAGCTTGTCCAGATTTCTCGCGAGGTCGATTTGCTCCTTCAACGATGGAAACGCTACCGTAATCTTTCGCAAGTCGCCGATGTTAATCTGCATCAACGCAGCACCATAGGTTTTCGCGCCAATTTGCCTCTTAACGGGTGCTGAACGCAGGAGATAATAACCGAACTGTTGGATGAGTAGGTTCGCATCAAAACGGATTGGAACGATACCTCTGGTAACGTTTGCACCGGCAAGTTCGGAAGAGGCGATCGAGATGGTACCGGTACTTCCTCGAACGCACAGTAATAGTTCGCCTCCACGCAGTATCGTTCTCTGGTAGGCTTCAGCTAACCTGGGGTCAATTCGCTTTAACCCTTCGACTCGAATCAGCTTGGTCGTTAAATCAGTCGGGCGGACTACGGGCAACCCATCTGGATATTCTTCTCCGGGTTGGACCATCCCATACGAAAGCGAACAGTTTGACTCGACTGCATCCTCAAGCGGCTTCTCTATCCAGGCCTTACCGGGTTGGATGAAGACGGCTTCAAGCTGGCTTTCGAAGAGGGCGCGGGCGTTTTGGAGGTTCTTTTCGGCGTTGGCTTCGGCGGTCGCGATGCCCTCAAACGCTTTGTCGAGGATGCGAACGATCCGCTGCTGTTCGGGAACCGAAGGCAGATGAATGTTTCGGGCATTCATCGAACTCATTGACACATGAGTCATGGTTGTGC
>DATENN010000269.1:0-7287 GCA_035275045.1 Pyrinomonadaceae bacterium | reverse complement strand
GACGGCTCCGATATCTATACACCCGGTACCGACGTGGTCGAGTTGCGTCGAAAGGTCGGGATGGTTTTCCAAAAATCAAATCCGTTTCCGAAAACCATTTTTGATAACGTAGCGTACGGCCTGCGAATTAATCGCTTGACGAACAATAAATCTGAGTTGAGCGAGCGCGTCGAACAGGCTTTGAATGACGCCGCGTTATGGTTGGAAGTAAAGGACCGGCTGCACACGTCCGCGCTAAGCTTGTCGGGCGGACAACAGCAACGACTGTGCATTGCCAGGGCGCTGGCGGTGCAACCAGAAGTCGTTCTAATGGACGAGCCGGCATCGGCGTTAGATCCGATTGCAACCTCGAAAATTGAAGAACTGATTGTCGATCTGAAGAAGCGTTACACCATCGTTATCGTGACGCACAACATGCAGCAAGCTGCGCGCGTTTCCGATACCACAGCATTTTTTCTGCTGGGCAAATTGATTGAAGTTAACTCGACGGAAAAAATGTTCACCGCGCCCGACGAGAAATTGACCGAGGATTACATAACGGGAAGGTTTGGATAGAAATGGTCTTTGGTTTTGGGTCTTTGCAGTGATCCAGACCAAAGACCAAAGACCAAAGGCCAAAAACGAATTTGTATGGATCAACATCGCCATCTTGACGTTGAATTAGACTCGTTGCGCGACCGCGTGCTGTTGCTGGGTGGAGCGACTGAAGCATCGCTCGAGCGTGCGATGCATGCGTTGATGGAACGCGATAGCGAAGTTGCGGAGCAGGTGCTCGCTAACGACGACCAGATCGACCGGCTCGAGGTTGAGATCGACCGCCAGTGCATCGACATCATCGCCCTGCGTCAGCCGGCCGCGCGCGATCTCAGGTTTGTAATTTCAGTCGCCAAGATGGCGCCGGTGCTCGAACGCATTGCGGACCACGCTGCGAACATCGCTCGCATAGCCCTCGATCTGAATGACGAACCGGGGTTAAAGTCAGTGGCGGAATTGAGCGGAATGTCCGATCACGCGCTGCAGATGTTGCACCTGGCGCTTGATGCTTTTACCTCCGCTGATGCCGCGAAGGCGCGGCAGATAATCAAGAGCGATTCGGAAATTAATAATCTTTATAACCACATTTTTCACCAGCTAATTGAATTGATGGTGAGTGAACCGGCAACCGCCACGCGCGACGCGCGGCTGCTGTTCGTCGCGAAACACATCGAACGCATTGGCGATTATGTAACCGACATTTGCGAGCAGACCGTGTACATGGCCGAGGCGGCTTTTATCAAGCACTTCAAATAACCTCTGGTCGGGTGTTGGTTAGTTGAGAGCAGATAAGAAATTTTCCATTTCTCATTTCTCATTCGTCATTGGCGAATCAATTTAGAGGGTGCACTTCAAAGTTGAAGCTAGGCTGGGGCGAAGATTCGCTGCGCTGTTGCAATTTCAAGTTGAATTCGCGAATGGAAAATTAAACAGTCAAATGACTAATAACAAAAAGTAATTTCAACACAGAACACGACAACCAATGTCACGACCGGTCTTAATCATCGAAGACGACGCGGACATCTCGGAAAGTTTGAAATATAACTTCGAGCGCGAGGGTCTGACATCCGTCATAGCAAGCACCGGGGAGGCTGGTCTCGCCGCCGCGCTCGACGAACGCGAACCACCGGCGTTGATCATTCTCGATATTATGCTGCCCGGAATGAGCGGCACAGAGTTGTGCCGGCGTCTGCGCCGCGAACCCGCAACCCGTCGAACGCCTATCATTATGTTGACCGCTAAGGCTTCCGAATCAGATCGCGTGACTGGTCTCGATCTGGGCGCTGACGATTACATCACCAAACCGTTTTCGGTGCGCGAACTTCTAGCGCGAGCGCGCGCCGTTCTTCGCCGGGTTGATGAACAAGCGGGTAAAACTTATGAAGACGACAATCTGCAAATCGACTTCAATGATATTCGTGTAGTTTGCCGCGGTCAGAAGATCAAACTAACGAATAAAGAATTCGGCTTGCTTTCGGTTTTGGCACGCAGTGCCGATCGCGTAATCACTCGTCAGCAGTTGTTAGACAACGTTTGGGGCTACAGTTATTACGGCGACGCGCGCACGCTTGATGTGCACATTCGGCGACTGCGACAGAAACTGGGTGAATGTGGCGACTGCATCGAAACAGTTGTTGGTGTCGGATATCGCTTCGTCGGCTGTCCCGCCAAAAGCCAATGACGTGTGGGTGAAGATTTGACCGCACGCAATGCAATGCTGACTGGACTTGGAGCGCTTCTGCTCGTCGCTGCATTGCTGTGGCCGGGATTTTATGTCCGCGCCGCCGCGGCAGTCGCGGTCTTAGCGATCGCCACTGTTTTTATAACAAGGCGAAAGCGGCGCATCGCGACGTCCAACGACGGTGAAGACAACACCGCTTCTTCTGACCAGACCATTGAACTCGGCAAATTGTTTGAAGCAACGATGACAGGCATGCGCGAAGGCCTGCTCGTGGTCGACAAGGACATGCGCGTCGTTGCTTCCAACCCGGCTGCCCACCGCCTGTTTAACTTGTCCCGCGACAAACTGAATTCGCAGCGGCTCACCGATTTGACGCGCAACCCCGCGATCTACAGCGCCTTTCTCGACGCGTTGCACGGCATCGAACGCAGCGGTGTTAAGGTCGAGACACATGGAACGGATCGTTCTGTATTCGACCTGCGAGCAGTGCCACTTGAGAGTGCTAATGGATCAGCCGAGCCGCGAGGCGCGCTCGGGGTTTTCATCGACGTCACCCGTATCGAACAACTCGAGCGGGTGCGCCAGGAATTCCTTTCAAACGTTTCTCACGAACTACGCACACCGTTGACTGCGATACTCGCTTTTGTCGAGACCCTGGAAACAACCGCCGGCGATGATAAGGAAAGTGTACAACGATTTCTTTCGATCATTCGCAGAAACGCCGCGCGTATGAACACACTCATCGGCGACATCCTCGAATTGAGCGCGATCGAAGCGGGCAACATTCACGTACAGCCGGAGATAGTTGAACTGAAAGCGATCGTCAGCGACGTTGTCGCTTCTTTGATTTCAAAAGCCGCCGATCGTTACATCATCGTAACGAACGCGGTCCCGGACGACGCCAAAGTCTACGCAGACGCCCCCCGCTTGGAACAGATGCTGACGAACCTCATCGATAACGCCATTAAATTTAATCGTGAGCACGGCACGGTGACGATAGCGTTTGAATCGGCGGAGACCGATCGAATTTTGGTTAGCGATACTGGCGAAGGCATTCCCGCGCAACATCTCGAACGATTATTTGAACGTTTTTATCGGGTAGATCGCGCGCGGTCGCGCGAGTTGGGCGGTACTGGACTGGGGCTGGCGATTGTGAAGCACCTGGCGCGCGCGCACGACGGCGAAGTAACGGTCACATCTGAGGTGGGCAAAGGGAGCACATTCGTGATCGAGTTGCCGCGCAAATGACAGCGAGGTTAGCCGGCATTTCGTGCTTTCGATCGCTTCCGCTCGAGTGCCATTTTTAGCAATGGAGGGGTGATCAGCGTCGTTACGATCACCATAATTACGACCGCGCCAAAAGTCGCAGGGCTCACAACGGGCCCCATCGCCCCGGCTGCATCAGGCAACATTAAACCTGCACCGATTCCGGCGACAATTAATCCGACTTCGCCGCGCGGTATCATCCCTACGCCCACCGCCAGACGATTGAGCCCGCGCTCGACGACTCCCAGCGAACAGATTTGTTTGCCAGCGATCGCAGCGACGGTAAGAGCGAATGCGAAACCGATCAAGCTGAGATTGCCGAAGACGCGCAAGTCGACTTTGATTCCCATCAGCACAAAGAAGATCGGAACCAAAAAAGTTGTCAGCGGCTCGAGCAATTGCCCTAGTTGACGTTCGCCGCGATCTGTAAACGACTTGAAATGCACTTCTTCCAGTACGAGGCCGGCAGCAAACGCGCCGACAATCGTTGCCAGTTCAGCCTTCGCCGCCAGCCACGAAAGCAGTAAGCAGAAGCCGATCGACAGCACCAGCAAGACGCCACGGGTCTCCAATTTCTCAGCGCCACGAAACATTGGTGGAACAACGTAATGGCCCAAAGCAAATGCTGCAGCGAAAAAAATGATCGCTTTTGCCACCAACCACACGATATTGAGCACCGAAAGCGAAGTGCCGGCCGAGGTGGCGGCCACCGCGCCGACCACAGTAGCAAGAATCAAAAGCCCGATGACGTCATCGATCACGGCGGCGCCCAGAATGATTCGCGCTTCCCGCCGTTTCAGCTTGCCCAAGTCTTTCAACACCCGCGCCGTGATGCCCACGCTGGTGGCGCACAGAACCGCGCCGATAAAAATATGTACTAGTCGCGATTCGCTGGGCATGAAGTAAGCGGAAACTCCCCAGCCTAAAAAGAAAGGCGCGATCACTCCGGCCACTGCCACCAGAAAAGAGGACCAGCCGACCTCGAGCATTTCGCCGATGTTTGATTCCAGTCCAACTTCAAACAAAAGCAATATCACGCCGAGCTGGGCGAGTGCGCCGATAACAACATCGGTTTTAATCCAGCTCGCATTTTCAAAGCCGAACAACGTTAGGTTACCGATCACAATTCCGGCGACTAATTCACCCAACACCGCGGGCTGGCGCAGCCGCTCAAAGCATTCACCCAAGAGTTTTCCCGCAAGCAGCATTGTCGCCAAAGCCACTAAAATTCGCGGCCCCAGCTCATGGCCGTCGCTTTGTGCACCATCAGTGGCCCAAACATTATGGGCAAGTGACATCAGGACAACACCGGCGCTGAGCACCCGTCTGGCTTTGTTCTTCATTGGCGTATTGGCTTCGGATTATTACATATCCGCAAAGACGGACCACCGTAGACGAAACTATGATTGAAAACGCCCTTTGCTGCGTGAAGTTTGCCAGGTCATGAGCAGGTCACTATAATGCGCCAAATTTGAACTTGCTTGGCTGAGTGGGAGCAGTCGGCGCGTCCCCTTGAACTGAAACATGTCAACCCCTCTTCGATGGAAGCAGCGCGCGAGTGAGCCGTTTGATAGGCCACAGCCGGAAACTCCGTTGCGCGCTCTCGCCCAAAATTTGACTGAGGCTGCTCGCGCAGCGCTAAGTGAGCCGTTTCGCCTGAGCATCGAACATCAGCGAATTCAGTTGACGAGATTACCGCGAGAGTTCGATGGATTCCGCATCGTGCACCTCTCGGACATTCATCACAGTCCCTTTACCAGCGTCAAACAAATTGAGCGCGCCGTTGAAACAGCAAACGGCTTGCAGCCAGACCTGATTGCGCTTACCGGCGATTACGTGTCGAAAGAACGTACCTATGCCGCGCCGTGCGCAGAACTGCTGGGCCGGCTGCGCGCGCGTCACGGTGTGTTCGCGGTCCTGGGTAATCATGATCACTGGACCGATGCGGCTCTGATTACGGATCTATTTCGCGCTGAGGGTATCAAGGTTCTGATCAATCAAGGCATGCGCTTTGAGAAGAATGGTTGTGCTTTTTGGCTTGCCGGTGTCGACGACACAATGGTGGGTCTAGACGATTTATCGCTGGCGCTGGCCGGTGCGCGCGAGGAAGAAATGAAACTTGTTTTGGCGCATAATCCCGTGATTTTGCGTAAAGCCGCGCGCGCTGGCGTCGATCTAGTGCTTAGCGGACATACGCACGGCGGGCAAGTTCGCTTGCGTTCAGAGCGAAGTAAATCGCCGCGGCCGCGCCGCCGGTTACTGAAAGGTTTGGCGAGTCAGGATCATACCCAAATCTATATCACTCGAGGTTTGGGCACCGTCGTATTGCCGGTGCGCCTCGGTTGTCCGCCCGAAGTGTCGTTACTTGAATTGCGCTGCAGGTGAGAAATGTCGGACTACAGCTTTCTAAAACTCTCCGTGCCCTTTTAACCGGTCAGCTTCCCCGAATTCCCAGTCATTAACGGATGCCGTCTCGAATTCTAACCGTCCCGAATATGCTCACCGTATTTCGGATGGTTCTGATCCCCGTTTTTGTCACCATGCTTTTCTATCAGCGGTTCGTGGTGGCCCTCGGTGTATTCATCTGCGCCGGGTTAACTGATGGCCTCGACGGGCTGCTCGCGCGTCGTTTTGACCAGCGATCGCAACTGGGAACGATCCTCGATCCCATTGCCGACAAGCTGATGATGGTGACCGCATTCATAGTGCTCTCAATGCGAAGCATCTTTCCGGCACCTCTTCCGCCGCATTTGCCGGTACCTTTCTGGGTGACGATTGCAGTAATAAGTCGCGATGTTTTCATAATCGTTGGGGCCGCGGCCATCAATATCATGACCGGCTTTCGCGGCTTTCGTCCGTCCTGGCTGGGAAAAATCAATACCACGGTTCAGATCGTGGCCATCGCGGCAATAATGTTCGCTGCGAGCGTTCCTTATTACACCGGTTATTATCTGCCGACCGTTTACGCCACCACCTTTGCCTTCGCCGTTCTTTCGGGACTTCACTACATTTTTTTCGCCTCGAAGCTGCTCAACGAAGACAGAAAATAGCTTTTCCTTGAGAAAAAGCGAGCAAACCTTATCGCGCGCCCCCACGTCTAAAAAGTTGACAGCAACACACTCAAGTATTATATTAACGCTCCATTCAACCATTGTGGGTGGGTGCGCCACGATAACTTAAGGTTCAGAGTGGCTGGCTAAATATCGTTGGGAGATTAAAAACAGATGAGCAAGATTATTGGAATCGACCTGGGAACGACCAATTCCGTAGTGGCGGTCATGGAAGGTGGCGAGCCCACAGTCATAACGAACTCCGAGGGTGGACGCACCACCCCATCCGTCGTCGCCTTTACCAAGGACGGCAGTCGTTTGGTGGGCCAGGTGGCGAAGCGGCAAGCGGTGACTAATCCTGAAAACACCGTCTATTCAATCAAAAGATTTATGGGCCGGCGCTTTAACGAGGTGACCGAAGAAATCAAACAGGTTCCCTACAGAGTCCAGGCGGCTAGCGGCAGCGGCGATGTCAGAATTTTGGCCGGCGGCAAGGAATGGAGTCCACCGGAGATCTCCGCGATTATCCTGCAAAAAATGAAGCAGTCGGCTGAAGACTACCTGGGGCAAAAAGTTGACAAGGCAGTGATCACGGTTCCGGCGTATTTCAACGACGCGCAGCGGCAAGCTACCAAGGACGCGGGCAAAATTGCCGGCCTCGAAGTGATGCGTATCGTCAACGAGCCGACGGCCGCCGCGCTTGCCTATGGCTTGGATAAGAAAAAGGACGAGACAATTGCCGTGTTCGACTTTGGC
>DATENN010000268.1:0-10069 GCA_035275045.1 Pyrinomonadaceae bacterium | reverse complement strand
GAAGTGCGAAGTCCATGATAGTCGCTGCCAGCAATCGCTCTTTCACGGCTTGCTATATCAGTAGGTGCGAACGACTCTGTAGACCTCCACAAACATCGGTTCCCGTGGTCGTGGCTTAAACTACCAGTCAGCGCAAATGACGTTGCGCGATGCGAATCTCAACATCCGTGTTCTGGCTACTTAAGTATGATCTCCCGCTTGAACCTGGAATAATCGTCGCTCAGACGCGCCAAGGCGGCGAGCGTGTAGATTGTGGCACTGTGATCCGGCTAAACCAGGAGACCGAATCGTGGAGCTCTAATTCAAATCTCCACGAGCAACGCAGACGCGCTTCGAGCGATTCACGATTTTCTGAGATTCCAAATCAAGGAACACATGACAGGAGATCCACTAGAGGTTAAGACTGATCAATGAAGCGTCGCGCCATGGCTTGCCCGTTTCATCGACCAATGAAGCAAGCCTATGGCGTTCCAGATTTTCGACATCACTGAGCGGGATGTTGTTTCAGCCACTCGGCGCGGAGCAGAAAGCTGCCTGTAGTGATAATCCGATCGCCGGTGCTTAGTCCTTCGAGTACTGGGTATGAGCCGTTCGTTTCCGGTCCTATTCGGACTGGGCGCAGCACGAATTCATCTGGCTTATCGGTTGCAAGAAAAACGAATTGCTGATTACCAATTGTTTGCACCGCGTCTTTAGAAACGATGGGCATTGTCTTCTCGGCGCCGCCCAACACCGCAAAGCCCACGTTCACGTACATTCCGATTTTCAAGGCCTGATCAGGATTCGCCAGTTCGATTCGGACTTGCTCGGTACGAGTTGCGGGATCGACCTTGGGATCGACGTACGAGACGCGACCACGAAAGACTCGACCGGGATACGCATCGGAAGTTATGTTCGCCCCGCTGCCCACGTGAATCTTGGCAAGATCTTTTTCGTACACCTGACCGACTACCCAAACGCTGGAAAGATCAGTAACGCGCATCATTTCCTTGTTGGCCTCAATTACTTCGCCGGGATTGACACTGCGATTGGTGATAGTGCCACTTGAAGGCGACGGCACCGTTACCTCCGAACTGATTTGGGAAACTGACTTGAGCGAATTGACGCGTGTCGAAGACAGTCCGAGGAGCAACAGCTTTTGACGTAGATTGGCGACGTTTGATTCGGCGTCTTTTAGCTTCGTGTTCGCCATTTCCAGTTCTTCCCGGCTGGCTGCTCCGATCTCAACCAGTCTCACAGTGCGCGCGTGATGGCGGTGATGCTCGTCAAGGGCGGCAAGTGCGGCCAGATACTTTGATTGAGTGTCGGCAAGTTCGTTACTGAAAACAACGGCGACTTGCTGACCGCGTCTTATGTTCTGACCTAGTTCCGGGCCGACACTTCGTACAATCCCACCAACCAGTGAGACCACGGGGGTTTCTTTGTAAATATTCGCCTCCACCACGCCGGTTGTCAGTTGACTCACGGCTTCCGTTGAGGGCGCTTCGCCAACCGTTTCTATCTTCAACCCGGCGCGCTGCACCTGCTCAGGCGAAAGCGTCAACTTCTTATCTCCATTCGCAGCGGTTTGTGGACCGGACGATTCCTGAAATGAGACAGAGCGAGGCGCGGGTACCGGCTTTCCGGCATCGCGAGGCCATAGGAGCCAGGCGATGAATGCGACCGCCACGATTGCGACGGCAGCAACTGCTATCAGCAAAGGAAATCGCTTTCGATCCTTAATTGCCGTCTTAGTTTCCGTATTGATTGCTATCTCTTTATTTTCGCTCATCGCTTTATTAACTCCGGTGCAGCAGTAGCTCGCGCGATCTCAACACGTGCCTCGTAAACCGCAAGTTGCGCATCAACGAAATCATTCTCAACTTCAATGAAACGCCGTTGCTCGCCAATGTAATCAATGAGACTCTTCGAACCGAGTTCATAGGTCTGCCTCACGACATTAAGATTGGCTTTCGCCTGCTCGCGCACACCAACGCGAAAGATTTCCATCGCTCGTACCGCACGTTCATATTGAGCGTATGACGCTGCGATCTCTCGTCTTACTGTTAGCTCGGCAAACTCTCGACGCTTTCTCACAGCCTCAGCCTCTGCTACAGCCGCTTCGATCGCACCCTGATTCTTATTACGTACCGGAAGGTCGAGAGATACGCCAAACTTAAAGAAATGAAAGACATCCTGGACCGGCTGCAACTGTCCCGAGTCGTTAATGCCAAACACCGGGAAGCTTGAGTTCATACGCTCGTACCCGGCAGTTAAGCTTGCATCGAGCCTTCCCGCCGAGCGCGCCTGTTCGATGCGCGCCTCGGCAAGATTTTCAGTTGCGCGATAAGCAAGTAAATCGTCCCGCTCCCGTAAAGCACGCGCCGTAGCGTCGGTGAGTGGTGGTAATTGATCCACTAAGTTGCTGAAGTCGCCACGCAGCCTTAGAGGCTTCTCAGGTGTCATACCGATTAGATTCTTCAATTCGAGGATCTGCACTTCCAGCTTGCCCTCAGCGCTCTCCCGCATTGAACGCAGGCGATTAAGTTCGACCACAGCCATGTTCTGTTCCAGCGGTGGGGTCGCGCCTTCTGTTACGCGAGCAGCAATCAAGTTGTAACTCTGCTCATTGGCTCCAACGAGGTCGTCGGTGAATGAAAGCTTTTGGGATTGCGCGAGCGCGTTCCCAAACTTCAAGCGCACTTCGGCTGTGAGCAAACGCTCACGATTGGCGATTTCGCGCTCGCGTACCTCCACTTCTCTTTCGGCAACGGCAATCCGGGCGGCGCGGCGTCCGCCAAGTTCCAACGGCAAACTTGCCGCTGCCACGACGCTATTGTCTTTGCCATTAATTTGCCTCGCGCCGTCGACATCAAGCTTTGGATTCGCCCGTAAGCGCGCCTGTTTGACCATCGCCTGGGCAGCTTCCAGTTCTTTGCGAGCAGCTTCCAGTTCGCCATTATGAGTCAAGGCGTACGACACAACTTCGTCAGCCGTAAGACCGGATGTCTGATCGATAAAGCGCCCCAACGTAGCAGACTGGTCGTTGCCGGCCGTTTGTGTTTGTCCCTGCACAAACACCGAAAGATGAATACAGAGCAAGACAATTGCGAAATACTGCCAGACCGCTCTGTCCCTAATTCGAAATGATTTCTTCATTCCAAGTTTCACCCAATGTCTTACGGGCGATTGCGAAGCAGAACTGCCGCGAGAACCACCAGCACGGCCGCGAGCAGCAATGGTCCAATCATGTACGTTGCGCATCCACCCACCATTTCGCCACCCATCATCCCGCTCATTGGCCCACCCATCATTGAAGGCATCATCCACATGGCCAGCACGCCGACCACAAGGATGGCCGCAATAACAATCAGGACTATGGCCACAATTTTCTGAATCGATTGATTACTCATGTTCGCTTTCCTTTCTACTGCCTCCCAACATCTCCGCTTTCTTTGCCGCCTTGTTTCCTTAACTGACGCTCATGTATCCAAAAGAAAATCACCGGTGTCACCACCAGCACATGCAGCAAGCTGGACACCATGCCCCCGAGTACGGGTGTTGCCAGTGGCTTCATTACTTCCGAACCGGCGCTGGTGCTCCACATGATCGGGATCAAGGAGGCTACGACCGTTGAAACGGTCATTACCTTTGGCCTGAGTCGCAGCAGCGCTCCCTCGGTAACCGCTTCCATCAATGATGCTCGCGTAAGGTGTCCCAACTCTTTGCGTTTGCGCTCCACTGCTTCCCCAAGATAGATAACCATCACCACGCCTGTTTGCACCGCAGTTCCAAACAACGCGATGAAGCCAACCCAAACTGCTACCGAGAAGTTGTAATCCAACAGCCAAAGCAGATAGACGCCGCCTGTGAGCGCGAACGGCACAGCAAGCAATACGTGAGCTGCTTCGAGAGCAGAGTGATAAGTGATGTAGAGCAGCGCAAAAATGATTATGAGAACTATGGGGATGACGAGCAGCAGTCGGCTCCGAGCCCTTTGTTGATTCTCGTACTCGCCACTCCACTCAAAGTAGTAACCAGCCGGCAACTGCACCTGCCGCGCGATCGCGGTCTTTGCTTCATCAACGAAGCTGCCGACATCGCGGCCTCTCACGTTCAACAGGACCGTGCCGCGTAGCAAACCGTTCTCGCTGGAAATCATCGTTGGGCCTTGCACCGAGCGAATTTCGGCAAGTTGACTCAGCGGCACAGGGGCGCCGGTTGGCGACATGATGGGAATCTGGCCGATTGCTTCAGGACTGCCACGAAATTCAGGGGCATAACGCACTCGCACCGGGAAGCGTCGGCGGCCCTCAATCGTTACTGAAAGATTTGTTTCGCCGATGCCTTTTTCTATGGCGTCTTGGATCATGCTCACGTCGATGTTGTAACGGGCTGCTGCCGGACGATTGATATGAATGTCGATGTAAGGGGCGCCGCTAATCTGTTCAGGATAGACATCCTTGGCGCCGCGTACTGTTCGCACCACGTCAGCTACCCGCCGCGATAATTCCTCGAGTGTTTTCAGGTCATTCCCAAAGATCTTGATTCCCACCTGCGAGCGAATGCCGGTTGAGAGCATGTCGATGCGATTCTTGATTGGCTGAGTCCAGATGTTTGTGACCCCTGGGAAACGGAGTTTCTCGTCCATCTCAGCGATAAGCGACTCACGCGTCAGCCCTGTTCGCCACTGCTCGGCAGACTTCAGGTGAACGATTGTTTCATTCATGTTCACGGGCGCGGGATCAGTAGAACTATCCGCACGTCCTGCCTTGCCGACGGCCCATTCGACCTCAGGAAAACTCTTCAATACTGCATCCTGCTCGCTGAGAACTCGGCGGGCTTCATCAACCGAAATCGCCGGATCTGTCACCGGCATGTACATGAGATCGCCTTCGTTTAGCGGCGGCATAAATTCTTTGCCGATACCAGTCGCAAGAAGAATTGCCCCGGCGAAAAGCAAGGCAGCAATTGATACCGTTAGAACTCGGTGGTTCAACGCGAAGCGCAGCACGGGGCGATAGATGAAATGCAGCGCACGCATCACTGGATTTGCCTGCTCGGCGTGAAACTTTCCACCCAACAGAAACGTGCAAAGGACCGGTACGAGCGTTACTGCGATGATGGTCGCCCCAACCATTGCGAATGTCTTGGTGAATGCAAGTGGGTGAAACAGCTTGCCTTCTTCTCCAGTGAGTGAGAACACCGGAACGAAAGCCAGGATAATGATTGCCATTGAAAAGAAGATCGGACGCCCTACAAGCTTGGTCGAGTCGAGCACGGTCTGCCAGACAACTGGCCTGTCTTTTGGATCGACCTTTCGTTTTTCGAGAAAACGAAAGGCGTTCTCGGTCACGACAATTCCGGCGTCAACCAGCACCCCAATCGCAATTGCAATTCCCGACAGCGACATCAGATTGGAGCTGATGCCCATGTAATGCATGAACAGAAACGCGAGCAGCACGGCAAGCGGCAGCGGAATAGTGACAATTAAGATGGAGCGAAAGTGCGCGAGGAAAAGGATGTGGGCCAGCGTTACCAGAATAAGTTCTTCTATGAGCGCCCGTTTCAGTGTGTGCGTCGCTCGTTGAATCAACTGAGTGCGGTCGTAAAAGGGCACGATCCGCACGCCGTTCGGCAGTCCAGACTGCAGCGCGTTTATCTTTTGTTTGACCGCATCAATGACTTCAAGAGTATTCACGCCGTAACGAGCGATTACAACACCGCCGACAGCTTCCTTGCCATTCTTGTCGAGAACGCCCGTGCGAAACGCGTTGCCGAGCTTTACCTCGGCGACGTTCTTAACGTAGACAGGCGTGCCGTTGGACGCACTGATGACAACATTCTCAAGATCCGCAGCGGATTGAATGAGTCCGATCCCGCGCACGACCGACCATTGACCTGCCTGCTCGACGACATTCCCGCCGACGTTATTGTTTGACTTCTGGACAGCCTCAACGACGACTGACAGCGGTAGCGAATAAGCACGCAGCTTGTTTGGATCGACATCAACTTGATACTGCTGCACGTAGCCGCCGACGCTAGCCACCTCGGCGACACCGGGTACGGAATTAAGTTGATAGCGAACGAACCAATCCTGCAGCGTCCGTAGATCGCGAAGGTTCATTTGGTCGCTTTCCACGGTGTACCAGAAGATCTGACCGACACCCGTGGCATCAGGTCCCAACGTCGGAGTGACACCTTCCGGCAATTGCTTGCCTACCAGGTTCAAGCGTTCCAGCACGCGTGTGCGCGCCCAATACAAATCAACGTTGTCTTCGAAAATGACGTTGATCATTGAGAAGCCGAAGGCTGAGCTTGCACGAACTACGCGCACGCCAGGTAGACCCTGAAGGTTGGTGACCAGGGGATAGGTAACCTGATCCTCTACTTCCTGTGGCGACCGACCGGTCCAGTCGGTGAAGACGATGACCTGGTTGTCAGAGAGATCAGGGATCGCGTCGATCGGAGTGCGCAGCAAGGCCCAATAACCCCACGCCGCGAGTCCGAGATACAGCGCGAGTACCAGGCCGCGATTGCGCAGACTCAGTTCTATTAGCCGGTGGATCATGGAAGTATCAGGAGCAAGACTGAGAATGAGTCAATCGACTCATCACTCGTCGTTCGGTCGCTTATTGGGCGGTGACCGTAAAGGTCGTTTTGCCTTTACCGGCAGGCCCTTCGTAAGCAAGCTGTCCTTGCCACTCGCCAGCGACTTCGATATTTACTCCGCCACGATAGACGCCCGGCGTGTTCGTTGTGGTGAACGTAGTCGCATCGTTCATCTCCGCCATCGGTCCCATTTGGGCCATGTGGAAATTGAGCGACACTGCGCCTACGTCGACGGGTTTACCCGAATCAGCAAAAGAAAGCATCACTTCCTGATCGCCTTGCTTTAATTGTCCGGTGCTATTGGAAAGCGTTGCAGTGAGATTTCCCAAAGGAACGGTCTTGATGGTCTTGCCCGTTGCTACGCTCTTGCCGCTGCCGGATTTTGACCCGCAAGCAGCAGAGATAAGCAGAACTACACTGAGAACAGTAGCGATCGCAATTAGGCTTTTCATTTCTCAAGTCTCCATAAGCTAGAAGGAATTGCTGATGCGCACCTGAAGAAGACCGATCAGGGCGCACACAAAATGCACTAACCTTCCCGCAGCTACAAGCAGCTGCAAGAAGACACAGTTCGGGCTTATTGGAAACTAGATCAGAAGTGAGAGATTACGGATATAGGCAGGGTGCGAAGCGGTCGGCGGGCCATGTGAATTCGCCGCACGAGTCACCAGAAACATCGAAGGAACGACCGGCTGAATACTTACTGGATAAGCAGCCACTGGGATCTGCAATGGCGGAGAGACGCGCGTCGCATTGGAAGGTATCGTCCCGTCCTGAGAACAATTCAAAGCGCAACAGAGCCGCGCAGTTGTCACCTGGGGCGTTTGGTTCTGCATGAGTGCGGCTTTGCAGCAATCCATATCGCCCATCGCGCTACCCATCGGGCATGACTGCTCATTTGAGTGCATCGGCATGCCCGCAAATGCGCTGCTGGCGAGCAGGAGTAAAAGAGCCAAAGCTGTGAGCCGAATTCTCATAACCACTAGGTACTCTAGGAAAAATGCGGAATGCCTGTCAAGGTCCAGTCGTTACCGTCTAAACCATCACAAACCCTCACGATTTCAAGTCGCCGATGTCTCACAACTTGGCCGTATGCAGCCGCAAAGCATTGCCGATTACCGAAACGGAGCTGAAACTCATGGCTGCTGCCGCAATCATCGGACTCAGCAGGATTCCGAAAAAGGGATAAAGCACACCGGCAGCGACCGGCACTCCAATTGAGTTATATACAAACGCGAAGAACAGATTCTGCTTGATGTTGCGCATCGTCGCTCGGCTGAGCTTAATTGCCCTAACAATGCCGCGCAGATCTCCTTTGACTAAAGTGACGCCGGCGCTTTCCATTGCCACATCAGTACCCGTTCCCATTGCAATGCCGACATGCGCTTGCGCGAGAGCGGGAGCATCGTTAACGCCGTCGCCGGCCATTGCAACCTTGTGGCCTTCACTCTGAAAACGTTTCACGATTTCAGCTTTCTGATTCGGCAAGATCTCGGCAACTACTTCGTCGATGTTCAGTTTCTTTGCGACTGCTTCCGCCGTGGTGCGACTGTCGCCCGTGAGCATCACGATTCTGATCCTGTTGTCATGCAGTTGATTGATCGCTTCAGGCGTACTCTCTTTGATTGGGTCAGCAACGCCAATCAACCCCGCGACTTTGTCATCAATCGTCACGAACATCACGGTTTGACCGTCGGCGCGAAACTTTTCCGCCTCTGCCGCTGTTGGCCCTGGATCAATCGTCAGTTCTTCGAGTAACGCACGATTGCCCAAAGCCACAGCGCGGCCATCGATCTGTCCTTTGACTCCTTTGCCAGTGACGGAAGCAAAATTATCTGCCTTCGCTAATTCGACTCCGCGCTCTTGAGCACCGGCCACAATAGCCGCTGCCAACGGGTGTTCACTGCCGCGCTCAAGACTTCCCGCCAGCCGGAGCAGCTCCCGTTCATTGAACCCTTCAGCCGGCTTTACCGTGATGAGCTTTGGTTTGCCTTCAGTTAGCGTGCCGGTCTTATCGACGACAAGAGTGTCGATCTCGCGAAGCACCTCAATGGCTTCAGCATTTTTGAACAGCACTCCTGCCTGAGCGCCTTTGCCGGTCGCCACCATGATCGACATAGGCGTTGCCAGTCCCAGCGCGCAGGGACAAGCAATGATTAGCACCGCGACGGCATTGATGATGGCATATGCCATTCGCGGTTCGGGGCCGATTGTCGACCACACGATGAAGGTGATGATTGCAATCAGAATTACGGCTGGAACGAAGTAGCTCGCGACGACATCGGCCAGCTTTTGAATAGGGGCGCGGCTGCGTTGTGCTTCCGCGACCATCTGCACAATCTGCGACAGCAGAGTTTCAGAACCAACTCTCTCGGCTTCGATCACCAGTGAGCCGGTCCCGTTTACGGTTGCACCAATGACACGATCGCCCGGTCGCTTCTCAACTGGAATCGACTCGCCCGTAACCATAGATTCATCGACCGAACTCGTTCCTTCCCGTACGACAGAATCAACCGGTATTTTCTCTCCCGGACGCACGCGCAAGTGGTCACCTCTGTTCACTTGATCGAGCGGGACATCGTGTTCGCTGCCATCTGCTTCAATGCGGCGCGCAGTCTTAGGCGCTAAACCAAGTAGTGCTTTGATCGCAGCGCTGGTCGAACTGCGAGCTTTCAGTTCTAGAACTTGCCCGAGTAGGACGAGCGTCGTGATTACAGCGGCGGCTTCAAAATAGACAGGCACGTTTCCCATGTGATCACGAAACGAACCCGGAAAGATTTGCGGCAGGAAGGTAGCAATCACGCTGTAGATGTAAGCGACAGCTACTCCCAGACCAATCAACGTGAACATGTTGAGACTGCGATTGACAATCGACTGCCAGAAGCGGACAAAGAAAGGCCAGCCACCCCACAACACTACCGGCGACGCCAGCGCCAGTTGAATCCATGGAAGTGTCGTCATTGGCAACAGCCGCACCAACGGAGATCCCGGAATGAGATCACTCATGCCGATTGCTAGCAGCGGCAGACTCAGTACCGCACTCACCCAAAAGCGCCGGCGCATGTGCTTAAGCTCATGATTCTCTTCCTCATCGAGAGTTACGGTGCGGGGTTCGAGCGCCATTCCGCAGATCGGACATGAGCCAGGAGCATCGCGAATAATCTGAGGATGCATCGGGCACGTGTATTCAATCTTCTGCTTTGGCGCGGTTACGGTGACCGGCTCCAGAGCCATCCCGCACTTCGGACATGAGCCAGGTTTCGACTCACGCACTTCCGGATGCATCGGGCAGGTGTATTCGGCTTTCGCAGACTCCACGTTTTGACCATGCTGAACTTGGCTCGAAGTTGGTGACGAAGCCTTGAGGAAACGGTCGGGGTCAGCACGGAATTTCTCCAGACAACTTTTGCTGCAAAAGTAGTAAGTCGTTCCGTGGTGATCGAAGGAGCCGGCAGCCGAATTAGGATCGACCGTCATA
>DATENN010000267.1:0-14307 GCA_035275045.1 Pyrinomonadaceae bacterium | reverse complement strand
GTACCGGTTCAGCCGCGGCGATTTGCGCCGATATGCTTCCTCCGGAAGATTGCATCACTCGCAATTGCTTTGCGTGTGTTTTGAGTCGCCGCAAATAATTTCCCATTAACGGCTGCAGATAGGCGTTGATGGCGACAGTCGAAGTGCGCTCAAATTCTCGATACTCGGGCAGAATTAGGTGAGAAACCGAGACCGGTACGCCGAGACTCGAAACAGCTTCTGCAATTTCTTGTTCGTGTGCGGGATGAACGAACGAGAAGAGGAGACAAATTGCTATCGCTTCAATTTTTGCGTGCTTAAGTTTTTCAACCAGTTTCAGAAGTTCGTCTCGATCCAGCGGTTCAAGTACATCGCCATCGGCCGCGACGCGTTCGCTTATGCCGAACCGTAACTCGTCCTGAACGATGGGTGGTTCGCGCACTGCGTTCAGGTTGTAGAGCTCGGGGCGCGCTTGTCTGCCAATCGCAAGCACATCCTCGAAACCTTTAGTTGTAATCAAGGCGATTCGCGCGCCGCGTCGCTGTAGCAGAGCGTTGGTCCCCACGGTCGTCCCATGAATTACTTCGATGCGTTTCGGATCGCATCCGGCTTCCGCAGCTATGCGTTTCAGTCCGCTGCGAATTGCAAGTGAAGGATCGGCGGGAGTTGAAGGTAACTTGAAAACCTCGAGCCGGTCGGAAAGCTCGTAAACGAAATCGGTGAAGGTGCCGCCGGTATCAACACCCGCGCGCACAATGCTGACGCTGTTTGCAAACTTCGAGTGGCGGCGCGGTTGGCCCATTTAAGCGAGCTAAGCCGAGTTGTGATCAGGATTCGTTGCGCCGGTCAATATAGTCACAACCAAAAATGTTGACAAGAAGTGCGCACTGGATAAGATTAGCCGCGATTTCCCCGCCTGTCTGGTCCAGTCGGCGTTTTGCAGTTGGACCACGCGGCTTTTCAGCGGTTGCAGTCCGGCAAATTAACACTCGCCGTTTATTCAGCCGGCGCTCACTCAGATGAATCTGACCACCACAACTTCGGAGGCCCGCATGAAACAGACATCGATCGTCAATGCCCTGCTTGCTCTTGCTCTGTTGCTGGCTTGCGTGCTCGGTTGCAATAAAACCGGTACCAGGACTGCTAACGAAAGCAACGATACTAAGCCAAAAGAAGAGGCACCGCTCAGCGACATTACCGGCGAGTACAGCGTCAACGGCACCAATGACAACGGCACCTCATACAAAGGTGATCTTGAAGTTATAAAGCACGGCTCGGTCTATGAATTTCGCTGGAACACGGACAAACAATATGGCGGCGTCGGCGTGCAAAACGGAAATGTTGTCGCCGTTGCATTCGCCAGCGGCACCACTGGCAAAGGCTGCGGCGTGGTGAGTTACCGTTTGCAAAGCGATGGCGTGCTCGACGGTAAGTGGGGTTACTGGGGCGTCGATGAGAGTGGCACTGAAAGGGCAGAGCGAACCAGCGGTTCAGGATTGAGCGGGGATTACAACGTCACCGGCACAAATCCAAGAGGCACGAATTACAAAGGCACTTTAACAGTGGGACCCGAAGGCGGCGGCTACACTTTCACGTGGAGCAATGGCAGCAAAGGTTTTGGTCTGAAGCAAGGAGACAGCGTTTCCGTTGGTATTGGCGGCGCGCGCTGCGGGTTCGTGTTCTATCAGGTCAAGGCAAAAGGTCTCGAAGGTATTTGGGGAGGCTATGGCTCCGATAAGACTGGAGCCGAACACGCGACTAAGAAATAGAGGTTGCGTGTTGGAAGGATTGAGGCGATTCGCCGGGTGAAGAATGCGTCGTTTAAGCACCATCGATCTAGAGCGTGGTCCAGGAACCGTCTTTGCTGGACGCGCGCGCGGCATCAAGCACTAATTGAATACGATGACCGTCGGCGAACGTCGCCGCCCGTTCAACCATGGTTGATCCTTTTTGTAGCGCATTCACGATCGCCTGAGAGAAGGCGCTGAAACCTCTAGACCAGCTGCCTTCGCGCATTCCGGGCGCGATCGGATCCTGGTCAACCTGAATGGGCCGCCAAGCTCCGGAACCTAGTGGCGAATGCCACAGTTCTCCCGTTTCCTCAACCATCAGCGCGCCCTTGCTGCCAAATACTTCCAGACGATTTTCGTATTTGCCGGATTCGACTACCGACAAAGATGCGGTGCCTGTCACGTTTGTGCCCGCTTTCGAATCGGCAAAGCGAAGGGTCAATTTCACATCATCATCCGTTGTTACTTTTCTGTTAGAGCCCGTGCTCTTGTCCGGGCGTTCTCCGATGTGAGTAGAGAGCAACGCCGAAACCGCTGTGACTTCCGTTTCGAGCAACCAGCGGAAAGAATCAATAGCATGCGACCCAATCGCGCCGAGCGTGCCGCCGCCCATCTTGTCATCTGACCACCAATCCCACGGGCGATCCGGCAACGCTCGATAGTCCGAACGGAAGAGATAGTTGCAATGCCGAATTTGCCCTATGGCATCCTTTTGGACCATGGCGCGCATTGCACGGCGATTACTGAGAAAACGCAATTCGTGATCGATCAAAGCAAGCTTGTCTAGTTCGGCGGCGCGTTCAGTCATCTGCTCCGCTTCAGCGGCATTCATCGCCATCGGTTTTTCACACAGCACAGCTTTGCCGTTTGCTAATGCGGCGAGCGTAATTTCCATATGCGTTGATGGTGGCGTCACAACGCTAACGAGATCGACGTCGTCCCGCTGCACCAATTCCTGCCAGGTTTCGGCGACATTCGGAATGTCGAATTCGGTGGCCACACTTTGCGCGTGCTCGCGATGCCGACTTGCGATCGCAGTAACCTGCGCGCCTTTGCAATTTTTAAAGCCCGGAATTTGAGTGGTGCGGGCAAACCCGGCGCCTACGATGCCAACGCGAATTGTTTTCCTGTCAATTTTCACGGTGATTGGAGTTTGGTCGGAGTTTTAAACTTTGACTTTCATTATGAGACGGTTCCGTGGACATCAACAAGGCGAGAATACTGTATCTTTTTAGTTTTCATTGACAAGAAAGACAGTGCGGCACTATCTTCTGCCCACATGAGTGTCGAACTCTAACCGGTCCACGCCAATCGTACCGCCTCAAAAAACGAGGTTCTTACAGATTGATCGCCTAACAGATCTATTAGGGGCACATCCCCACGTAAACACGTCTATCTCTGACTGTTAAATCCAAAAGGAGTCAAAAATGAAAGCAGCTAAGTTCCCTCGTCGTCTCATCGTGCGGCATTCCTCCCGGCGTCGCCAGTTTCGTTGGTTACCATTTCTGTTAGTTTTGGCCAGTGCGATGCTGGTTGGTGTGATTGCCGCGTCCGCTTGTACGTTCATTCTGACATGGGGAACTATCGGTGCCGGCAACGGACAATTCATAACACCAAGAGGAATTGCGGTCGACGCAACCGGCAACGTTTACGTCACCGATAGTGGCGGAGATACTGCGGGTCAAATTCAAAAATTCGACGCGAATGGCAATTTCGTTGGCCGACTCGGACAGAACAACGGTACGGCCCAGGGGTTTATTAACGCTTACAGGATCACTACCGATTCGAGCGGTAACGTATATGCGACCGACGGCGCTCCTGAATCAACGGCGAATGTCGTAAAGAAGTTCGATTCTAGCGGCACATTCGTATTTGCGTTTGGAGCAAGCGGAGGTGGCAGCGGCCAGTTCGGGATGGCGGCGGGAATAGCGGTTGACTCGTCTGGCAATATCTACGTCGCTGACTCAGCTGCAAATGTCGTGCGGAAGTTCTCTTCCACCGGCACGCCCACGGGCACGATCGGAATGACTGGAAGTGGTGACGGCCAGTTCAACTCCCCGATAGGGTTGGCGATGGATTCATCTGACAACCTGTACGTAGCGGACAGCGGGAACAATCGAATTCAAAAATTCAACAGCACCGGCACGTTCGTTACTAAGTGGGGAACAGTCGGGACTGGCAATGGTGAGTTCACCGGTCCCGACGGCGTCTCAGTCGACAATGCCGGAACCGTTTACGTGGCTGACACCGGTAATAATCGCGTGCAACTGTTTTCATCTACCGGAACATTTATCGAGGTGTGCGGCAGCGCGGGCAGCGGCGATGGGCAATTTGGCGGCGCTGAAGACGTTGCAGCCAATGACGCGGGGACGTTCTTTTACGTCGTAGATAGGGATAACAGCCGCATTGAAAAGTTCAGCACCTCTGCCGCGGCGCCTACAGCTAACGCCGGAGTAGATCAGACAGTCGAGTGCGGCGGCGCAACTACCGCGGTGAATCTTGATGGCTCGGCTTCGACTGCGGGCAGCGGAAGTGTCACCAGCTACTCCTGGGCCGAAGGAGGGACGTCGCTCGGAACAGGGGCAATGCTGACTGTGAATCTGCCAACGGGGACGCATACCATCACACTGACGGTTACCGATAGCGGAGGCGGTTCCGACACCGACGATGTCATCGTAACCATTCAGGACACCCTGGCACCGAATATCACCTGTCCTGCTAATGTCTTGGCGACTCTGCCAATGAATTCCAACGCTACCTCAATGGTGGTGAACTATTCTCAAGTGACTGCGACGGATAGCTGTTCATCAAGTGTTACTGTGAACAGCGCGCCAGCTTCAGGCTCAGTGTTTCCGGTCGGCACAACGACTGTCAACGCAACTGCAGATGACGGCGCTGGACATATTTCCCACTGCAGCTTCACCGTTACCGTGCAATACAACTTCGCGGGTTTCTTCCAACCGGTGGACAACTTGCCTGTTCTAAATATTGTTCAGGCAGGCAGAGCAATTCCGGTGAAGTTTAGTTTGAGCGGTAACAAGGGTCTTGGAATCTTCGCTCCCGGGTCGCCTTCTTCGGGACCGATTCCATGCAATTCCAGTGATCCGGCGACAGATTTGGAACAGACGGTCACAGCCGGCGGCAGCAGTCTTAGTTACGACCCAAGCAGTGACCAGTACATCTATGTCTGGAAAACCGAAGCAGGGTGGGCCGGAACATGCCGTCAACTCGTCGTGCAGTTAAACGACGGCAGTATTTACCGCGCAAATTTTAAGTTTAAATAACTTTAAGTTTGCCGTTTAGCAGGAAGGCAGAAGAAGGCCTCGCTGTTACCGGCGAGGCTTTCGTATTAGTGCAAGAGTTTTCTGGCGCGCAACGCTTTAACATTGATCCTGACAACCTCCTAGACAATCTGGGTAGTTCATAGTATGCTAGGCCTAGAACATCTAGGAGGTTAGGCGTAAAGTGAGTAAATCAAAAGCGGGCTTACTTCAGGGAACCCTCGACATGTTGATTCTGAAGGCCCTTTCGCTTGGTGCCCTGCACGGCTACGGGGTCGGGCAACGAATCGCACAAATTTCCGATGACACGCTCAAGATCGAGGAGGGATCGCTGTATCCCGGCCTTTACCGGCTTGAGCGGCGCGGCTGGATCGCATCGGAATGGGACGTCTCAGATAACAATCAGCGCGCGAAGTTCTACAAGTTGACCCGCTCGGGTCGGAAACAATTGATTATTGAGGAGCAGAATTGGGAGCGATTAGCGGGCGCAACCATGAAGGCTCTACGAGCGAACTGAGGGGGGGACAAAACAACGATGTTCCGAGTAAAAGCCACAGTAAAATTCATTCACGCCCGTCAACATCCTGATGAAATCGCGCACGAGGTCGAGGAAGAATTGCGCTTTCACCTGCAGAAGCGGACGCAGGCTAACATTGAAGCAGGAATGATACCGGCCGAAGCACGAATTGCCGCTCAGCAGAGTTTCGGCGACTTTAACCGAATTAAGATGAGTTGCTGTGAAATCAAGCGCAGCCTCCCATTTAATATGAAAGCCTTAACCATGGGGCTATTCATTGCAATCGCGTGTCTGGCCGGAGGCGTTGCGCTGGTTGCAGTGAATCTCCCGCACCATAACCTGTTGGGTGTCATATGGCAGTTAGCGGCCATCGCCGTCTTATTGTGCTCGTTCCTAGTCGGTCGCAGAAAAAATAGATAACACCCGCAATTAGCTACTGAAGGAGGACGGACCATGCGCCTACGCATTGCGCCGAAGATCGTCATACGTGTGTCTACCTTACTCATATTGAGTGCGAGGCTAGTTTACGCCTCAGTGTCAGCCGCAAACTGCGGAATTAATGCAGCCAGATCGTACGCCAACCAGGAATTCACGGCTGGCGATCGGCCTCTTAGTCCGCGTTTGGCGGCCCTACAGGATCGACTTAAGGCCGGTGATCGAAGTGCGCTTGATGCTTTTTGGAAAGAGATCAGACAAAGCGGCACGCCAATGATTGAGCCTGCATCCGGTAGCGATCGCGATGTACTAGTGACAATCCTGTGGCGGGCGAAGGAAGAGACGAGAAATGTATTCGTATTTCAAATTCCGAGCATCGATAAGCCGATGGCGCGCCTGCTTGATACTGACTTATGGTACAAAACCTTTCGCCTTCAGAAAGGCGCACGCTTCGTCTATCGACTCGCTACCAACCTTCCCGATCCGAAAGAGTGGACCAGCCTCGCTCGTTTCGTGAACGCGATGCGAATCGATCCGCTTAATCCGCTCCAGTTTGCCGAGCGTAGTAACGAACTCAATCCGTATGAAGTGACTTTTTATTCGGCGGCGGAGTTGCCTTCTGCCCCGTCACAATTTTGGAGTATCACTCGCGGCAGGATTCCTGCGGGGCGGGTACACCGCGAGTCGTTCACCAGCAAGCTCCTGGGCAACGAACGACCAATCTGGATTTACACTCCGCATAACTACTCTGCGAAAAATAAACCGTACGGCTTGCTGGTGCTTTCTGACGGTGGTCTTTATGTGAATTCGGCGCGCGTAGCCACCACTCTCGACAATTTAATCGCAGCGGGTTTGATACCGCCGCTTGTCGCGGTGATGCTGGACAATCCTAATCGCGGAGCTGAGTTGTCGTGCAATCCCGCCTACGCTAATTTTTTGGTCCAGGAAATTATTCCGTGGGCGCGAGCTAACTTCCACGTAACTGATAGCCCGCAACATACGATCATCGGTGGCGCCAGCTTGGGGGGATTGGCGGCGGCCTGCGTTGGATTTCAGCACCCAGAGGTCTTTGGCAATGTGCTTTCTCAATCCGGCTCGTTCTGGTGGAAGCCGAATCAGGAAAAAGATTGGGAATGGCTAACACGCCAGTTCGCTGCAAGTGCGCGTCTGCCGTTGCGCTTCTCATTTGAGGCAGGCCTGTTGGAAAACACGGGAGGGGCGCCGCCTGGACAGCCGGTTCCACCACCACTCCTCGTGGCAAACCGAAATTTGCGAGACACGCTGCAACGCAATGGATACTCGATCCACTACAGCGAATTTAATGGGAACCACACGCCCTTCAACTGGCGTGGAACGTTCGCGAGTCACTTGATAGCACTGGTCGGTATCAAACCTGAGCCGAAGATTTCTTCGCGAAACGAACGTTCGGTTGCGCGATCGATTCAACGAAAACCGAATGTGGCGGCGGAACTACAAGTGCCGACCGCTTTATTAAGAAGGTACGTTGGCAGGTATGAACTGGATCCGAGATTCACGCACGATTTTGTCCTCTACGTGACCGTTAAAGATGATTCTTTGTGGGTCAGGCCCGGTTACCTGCGGGCGAGACGCGTGATCGCGGAAGCCGATTCCAGGTTCTACGACAGCGAGAATCCGGATCTTCACGTCGCCTTCATCAAAGACGAAACAGGCAATGTCACGGGTTTAACTCTAGACACTGGAGCCGGGATCATTCGAGTTAAGAAGATGCCGCCTCCAATTCCTAGTGCGGGCAACACGACCTTTAAGCTGCCAGGACACACCGAGGCTGAGGCCGTCGCCATTTACGGATCATTCAACGGTTGGATCCAAACTAAGAACTACTGCGCGAAAGAAGTGGACGGCTGGATGTGTCGAATTGATTTGGCGCCCGGCAAGTACACCTACAGATTCCTGGTCGATGGCGCCGGGCTGCTCGATCCGAGCAATTCCGCCACCGAAACCGACGCCGTGGGGCTTACTGATTCGGTCATTGTCATCAAGCCAAAATAAAAGTTGCTTCGATAGTCGTACACAGTCGTGATGGCGTGGGAATTCGCTCTCGTACTAGCGGAATCGCAAAGAACGGCGCGAGCAAGAACCGTTTAAGTCCATCTTCAGCTTGACGAACTCAAGCGATTGGAGAACCCCAGAACTGGCAATCAGCAATCAGCAATCGAAAATGTCTTAGTGCCCCCGCAGGGATTCGAACCCCGAACCAACAGATTATGAGTCTGCTGCTCTAACCGTTGAGCTACAGGGGCACACTCTCGTGAATCGTAAATCGTAAAATCGTAAATCGTGAATAGGAAAGCCACGTCGGTACCACCTGCGATAGCGGGGGTTGTACGACAAAGCCCACGGATTCTAGCCGAAATATTAAGTCGATTCCATGCGCGCTTCCTCTGCCTACAACCCTCGTCGCGTGTCGTTCAACGGTGACGGAGCCCCCGCCACAGTAAGAGTTCAACCACCGGGAACACGACTGGGTCAATTTCTCCGAACGTAAAAACGATCACCGCACAACCATCTCCCCTACCCAACCAAAAACTCTGATACCGCAAGAATCGCTCGCTATGAGTGGGTCGCAGTCTCATGTGCTAGTTGCAGTACAACGAGTAGGCGGCATAACAAGTGCTTCTTTCGGAGTTTCGCCACATAGTGGGCTGCAAATATTGAAAAGTGGTTTAGTTTTCCGAACCAGTGTAACCCGGTGGGGTGTTTCGCCACGGTGGTTCTTCCTGCCCCTACCCTCGTTGCAAACAAATGTCCCTGGCCGTGGCCAATCAGTCGCGACGCGTCCTAATGGCTGCCCATGACCCGGCGGTTCGATCGCTTTTGAAGTCCGCTTTCACACGCGCGGCCTATATTGTCGTCGAAGCCAGGGACGGCCGAGAGGCTTTCCGAACTCTGCAATCAGACGCCGACTTCGCCGTCGCATTTCTTGATTTCGAAATGCCTAAATTGAGCGGAATCGACTTGGTAGAGTACATGAAGAGCGAGCGCCGGTTGCAGCGCATTCCGGTGGTCTTGATGAGTCCCGAAACAAATCTCAATGCCATACCGGCGGGCTTTGCGGCGGGAGCAATGGCAGTTCTTCATAAACCGTTAACGCCACAACGATTGGAAAGCGCATTGGCCATTTGGTTATGACATACGCCTCACGGTTAATAGCGAGTTTTTCTTATGCTCTGCAACGTTGCGGCGGTCCAAGCCTGAAAACACGAATTGCGGTGACAATTTTAGAAGATTGTGAGGCTTGCAAAATATGATACGGTACGAATTGACAGACGTCGCGGTTTTTAGACATGGCATTTCTACTCATACGTTCCTTTTATTCAGCCGTAAATTCTCACGTTATGCACGGCCGCCAAAACTGCATGGAGCCTCAACGCCTGCGCTTAAATCTTGAAGCGCTGGTTTTTTCACCGCCATCCAACTCACTCAAAAAGGAATTAAGGCATGCCATTACCCGCATTAGTCATCGACGACGACCCACAGTTACGGAAATTTCTCAAGATAGTACTCGAAGAACATAACTGGGAAGTTACTGAAGCCGAATCCGCTGAGCGAGCGTTCGACGTACTTTACGAGCGAGATTGGCGCATCATTTTCTGCGACGTCGTGATGCGTGGCGCCGACGGCTTTAGCGTACTTCAACGTTGTCGCGAACAATTACCCGCCACCAAAGTTGTCTTGATGACCGGCCACGGCAATGCCGCCGGCGCGCTCGAGGCAACTTCATCCGGCGCCTATGAATATTTGCTGAAGCCATTTGGCGCGGAAGAATTGAGGTCGCTTTCGGACCGGATCAATGGCGCGTTAAAACAACGTTCTCGCGCGATTCCTGTTTCGAAGCATACTCGTAGACAACGCCGCGGTTCAGATATTCCACTGGTGGGCAGTAGCGAAAGCTTTGTGGAAGTGATGAAGCTGGTAGGACGAGTAGCCTCAAGCAATTTGCCGGTTCTGCTAACAGGTGAATCCGGAACCGGCAAGGGCGTAGTGGCGGCCGCCCTGCACAGTCGCAGCCAGCGTGCGAATGACCCGTTTGTACCTGTTAATTGCGCAGCCATTCCCGCCGAACTGATTGAAGCTGAACTTTTTGGCCATGTGAAAGGGGCCTTTACCGGTGCGGATCGCGATCGCGTTGGGCTTTGGGAAGAAGCCGATGGCGGAACTGTGTTTTTGGACGAGATTACCGAAACCAGTCCGTCCTTTCAGGTAAAACTTTTGCGAGCGCTTCAGGAAGGTGAGATTCGACGGGTCGGTTCAAACTACACACAGAAAGTTGATGTCAGGGTTGTGGCCGCAAGCAATCGCGATGTCGAAGACGAGGTCAACGCCGGTAGGTTCCGGCAGGATCTATTCTATCGTTTGAATGCGGTATCAATCGTGATGCCACCCCTGCGAGACCGGCGTGACGACATATTAGCGCTGGTGACAACTTTCGCCGAACAGGTTTTCGCAAAACATGTTGGGCTTTCCATTGAAGCTTTGGAATTATTGGAGCGGTACCCTTGGCCAGGCAACATTCGGGAGTTGGAAAATGCAATCGTGCGCGCCGGCGCCGTCTGTGACGGAGTCATTCGCCCCCGCGATTTGCCGGATCGGGTACGAAATTATCAGGAACAAAAAACCGCAGTCGAAACCTTCACGCAGAGTTCGCCAAATGCTATTTCAATTGAGGATTGGCCTTCGATGGCCCAGGTGGAGGGTTGCTATGTCAAGCGTGTGATGGCCCACACTAACGGTAACAAACAGGCAGCCGCGCGCCTGCTGTCAGTCGACAGAAAGACGCTGGACAGAATGATCAAGCGCCACAACATTACGATCAATCGCGAACACTAATTGCCAACGTCGATGTTTTAATTTCCTTAACGCTAGCATGACAACGCGACCTTACCCTCATGAATGATAAAGAACAAAGCACTATCCTGGTAATCGACGACACTCCCGATAATCATGAATTCACCCAGGCGTTGTTGTCGCAAGCCGGCTATCGTGTGTTACATGCGAGCGACGGCCGCGAAGGCTTTGAACTTGCGAGAAAAGAGCGGCCGGATTTGATCATTAGTGACGTTGCCATGCCGCAAGTCGATGGCTTTACCGTGTGCCGTTGGATACGCGAAGACGAAGCCCTGCGAGGAACGCCGGTATTGCTGGTCAGCGCCCATAAAAAGGACGCGCCGAGCGTGATTTTGGGTCTGGAAGCGGGTGCCGATGATTATCTCGAAGCGCCGTACGAACCACTAAAACTAATTGCTAAAGCAGCCCGGCTGATCGAAGTTCAGGCTGCTTCGAAGATTCTCAGAGAAAGTGAAGAAAGATTTCGCTTAATGGCCGATGTCGCACCGATGATGCTCTGGATGAGCGGTTCAGACAAACGCCTGACTTATGTGAACAAAAGTTGGACAGAGTTCACCGGCAGTTCTGCTCAAGAGGAATGCGGCCGTGAATGGCTTACTCGGATTCATCCATTAGATCGCGAACGTTGCCGTCAGGCCTTCGAGGCGGCCGTCAACGGCCGCTGCGATTTCAAATTGCAATATCGCACGCGTCGTTTCGATGGCGAGTATCGTTGGGTTCTTGACACCGGAACGCCGAGATTTATCGGCCAGTCAGTCATTGAGGGTTATATCGGAACCTGCATTGACATTACTGACCACAAGGAATTTGAGAAGCAAGTTACGCAAATGAACCTTGTGCTCGAAGAACGCGTAGCTGATCGCACGGGCCAGCTTGAAGTTGCAAACGCAGAACTGAGACACGAAATCACCGAACATAAACTTACCGAACAAGCACTGCGTGAAAGCGACGAGCGGTTCAAGGCTTTCATGGATAACAGTCCGACCGTTGCCTTTGTGAAGCATGAGGACGGCCGTTATTTGTACGGCAATTCGTCGTTCAAACGTCGTGTAAGTGTCGAGTGGCAGAACCGCACGGATTGGGATCTTTGGCCGAAAGAGATTGCCACGGTGCTGAGAGAGCATGATCAGCGGGTGCTCGAAACGGGTGAAACACTTGAGCTGGAGGAAGTCACACCCGAACCCGATGGTTCGATGACGTTTTGGTGGACTTTCAAATTTCCATTACGAGATGTTGCGGGACGTCGGTATCTTGGCGGAATTGCAGTCGATGTCACCAGCAGAATCCTTGCTGAAAAAGAATGCCAGGAATACGAGAAACGATGCACGGATTTGGTAGAAAACGCGAGAGACATCATTTATACACACGACCTGAATGGTCGCTTCACATCATTGAACAAAGCGGGAGAACAGATCACCGGTTACACCCGAGAAGAAGCGCTGCAAATGCATTTCATTGATGTGATTGCTCCGCAATATCTGGAAAAAGCAACCCAGATCCTGACCAGAAAGCTTAGCGGTGAAACTATGACGGTCCACGAGCTCGAGATCATTGCTAAGGACTCGCGCAGACTGACCGTTGAAATCAACAGCCATCCAATCTATCGCGACGGCGTGGCAGTGGGAATGCAGGGCGTGGCACGCGACATTACCGAACGGCGTCGCCTGGAACAGGAACTGCGACAGGCTCAGAAAATGGAATCAGTCGGAAGGTTGGCGGGTGGAATCGCCCATGACTTCAATAACCTGATAACTATTATCAATGGCTACACCGGATTGTTGCTGAAGCACTTCGATAAAAACGATCCCCTCACCGAAAAACTTGAAGAGATTAAGAAAGCGGGTGATCGTGCCACATCTTTAACTTACCAACTGCTTGCCTTCAGCAGGAAACAACTGCTCCAGCCTAAACTTTTGAACGTCAACTCTATCGTTACCGAAATGGAAAAGCTCTTCCAACGGTTAATCGGCGAAGATATTGAACTCGTAACCGTGCTGCATACCCGAACCGGACAAGTGAAAGTTGATCCGGGGCAAGTCTCGCAGGTAATCATGAATCTTGTCGTGAATGCGCGGGACGCTATGCCCCAAGGTGGCAAGTTGACGGTGGAAACTGACAAGGTTTTTCTGGATCCGGAATTCTGCCGGCATCACCTTGGCTGCAAAGTCGGATCATATTGCATGATTGGCATTGCGGACACCGGCAGTGGCATGGACGAAGAGACCCGACGTCAAATATTCGAGCCGTTCTTTACCACTAAAGAAGCCGGAAAGGGAACCGGCCTCGGTCTTTCAACCGTCTACGGAATTATTAAACAGTCAGGCGGTTACATTGATGTCGAAAGCGCGCTGGGACGCGGTTCAACTTTTAGAATCTATCTTCCGGTTGCGGAATCTGAAAACCAGGCCGAACTTGAGACAGTCGAATCGGTCGATGGCGATATGCCGCGCGGCGACGAGCACATCATGTTGGTTGAGGATGAAGTCGGCGTTCGTACGCTTGCGAAAGAGATCTTAAATACCTGTGGCTATCAAGTGGTTGAGGCCAACGATGGAATTGACGCTATGTCGCTTCAACACAAGAACAACGATTCCATCGATCTCCTTATCACCGATGTGGTGATGCCGGGCATGAGTGGCCGTGAATTGATGGAACAGTTATCGAAAACACTTCCTGACCTGCGTGTTCTGTATATTTCCGGTTACACGGACGACGCGATTGTCCGTCATGGTTTAGGAGATGGAACCGCAGAGCTTTTGCTGAAGCCTTTCACCCCGAGCGCCTTTGCCGCCAAAGTTCGGGAAGTGCTTGATCGGCCTTCTGCGTAAATCACCCTTCTCAAAATTAAGGTTCGCAATAATCGGTTAGTCGGTTATTAAGACGTTTTACTGTTTCTTCTTTTCGCACCGCACTTCTTTCGGCAGTATTTCTCTTGAAATTTTTCGGGATAGGCTTATACTTCGCGCATCTCGATTTTCAGTCCTTACTTCAACCCCACACCTGGAGGTGCCGGCATGTCCCGAGTCCATGCAATCACAATTTCATTCGAAACGATCTGCCCTCAATCCGCACACAAAATACTGGCCAGCATAGAACCACACTGGTAGTTGTCCCCGCAGCCGCGGACGGTTTTTAGTAAATACGTCGACTGCTGTTCGCACAAAAGTGCGGCGATTTTTCGAAGGAACCACGGTTAGGTCAACCGCGCGACCTTCAAAGCGGGGATAAAAAATGACTTATTACTACTATTGTGATCGAAAGGGTGAGTGGCGTTGGCGTTTGAAGTCGGCGAACGGAAAAACGATTGCAGATTCAGCCGAAGGTCATAAAACAGAGCAGGAATGTTTGGCTGATATTGAGTGCGTAAAAAACTCAGCAAGCGCACCGGTGGTCGAGCTCAAAGAATGAATGAAATTGG
>DATENN010000266.1:0-2865 GCA_035275045.1 Pyrinomonadaceae bacterium | reverse complement strand
TCCGCTGCACGATCGCTTCGGCAACGCGTTCGCTGAAATACAATTCGCCTGCGAGGACCTTGCGCACTGCTTTCAGCACCTCATCGGTGGTCTTTTCTTTCATGATGTAACCGGACGCACCGGCACGGAGCGAACGCTCAGCGAAAACTAGCTCATCGTATTGCGAAAGGACGAGTACCTTTACTTGAGGACATTCGACCCGCAACGTTTTAATAAAATCGAGACCGTCGCCGCCCTTCAATCGCAAATCGAGAATCATCAGATCTGGTTTACATTCTTCAACGAGCCGTTTGGCGCCCGGAATGTCGTCCGCGACTCCGACGCAGGCGAGGTCAGGCTGACTGTTGATTAGTTGCTTGAGCCCGTCGCATAGCACTGGGTGGTCCTCCACCACAACTACGGGCGATTTCTTTTCGGTTGGTGTTATTGCATTCATAAAATCGTAGAAAGGGACGGCTGCGCTTCCAGCGGTACACGGCAACACACGGTGGTCCCTGTGCTGGCGCCGGTGTGCACTTCGCACGAACCGCCGATGCTCTGCGCGCGATAACGCATGATTCGAAGTCCCATACCATGGCCGTTCGTCTTCGCGTCAAAACCTTCACCGTCATCTTGTATCGTCAGCAACATGCTTTGGTCATCGAACGTGAGTTGGATCAGCACCTCGCGAGCAGCACCGTGTTCCACTGCATTACGCGTCGCTTCCTGAGCAATTCGGTAAAGCTGAGCCGCTACAGGCGGGCTAACCGGCAAAGACGCGCCGTTGGCTTTAACCGTGCCTCTCACTCGGTAATTTTCACTGATGTTCATGGCCAGCGACTCGAGGGCCATCTTCAAATCGCCCACCTTATCGGCGCCTTCGAGAATGCGAGCGGTGAGCCGCGTCTGCCTGGTCGCTTCGTTTGCGAGCTGCACTATGGCCGACGCCTTCTCGGCTTCGGCAGGCCGGTCTGGGCGCAATTGTTCTTCAAGCAGCTTTGCGCTCAACGCGATCCCGACGAGTTGTTGTCCTATCCCGTCATGCAAGTTATAGGCGATTTGCTGCTGTTCACGCGCGCAACGCTCGACCAACTCACGTTCCAGCCCCGCGCGCTCCGCGACTTCCCTTTCAAGAAACGCGATTTTCTGCTGCCTAACGCGTTCAAGTTCGTTGCGCTGCTGCTGCGCCAACAGTTCTGCTTCTTTCCGCGCCGTGATGTCCAGGCTGATCTCCGTAAGACACTTCGCCTTCCCGTGTTCATCCACTTGCACGCGGCCGCGCGCGCAGACCCACTGCATACTGCCGTCTCCCCGAACAACCCGAAACTCTGCCTGGTAATCCTTGCCATGTTTGATCGCCTCATTCACGGTCTGGCGGACTCTGTCGCGATCATCTTCATGCCATCGAGAAGTGAGCTCTTCGAATGTGATTTTGTCAGAAGCAGCAAAACCTAACTGCGACCGGCGCTTCGGGGTGACCCAGATTTCATCCTTTTCCAGATCCCACGCCCACATTCCGAGATTGTCAGAGTCCACGGCGAGATTGAATCTCTTCTCGGCGATTTCCAATTCACGCACGAGACGCCGGTTTTCGCGCTGTTTGAAGCAGACCACGCCATAGAACGCTGCCAGCGTCAGACATGCTCCGGCGTTTATCGACCAGATAACGGTGATCCAACTCATAGTACAGACCGCAGGTGTTTGGGGGTCATTATCTAGTTCGGATTTTTGCGGTCGAAGTTTCAAAAAAACTTTGAAGGACGCTCAAATCGCTCCGGAAGGGTCGCGGTCTCGGGCCTGCCCTAAGCTTGCCTAAGAGCTTGTGAAATGAGATGTTCCGCCGCGGTGAGAATGGAATCCCCCGTCGACGGTTTCAGGCAAGCGCAGTTTATGACGACACGCTGGAGTATTGTGTTGTCCTGCTCGGACTCTGCAACAGATGATGACAAGGCACAGGCTGCACTTGCCGAACTTTGCAAAATTTACTGGCGGCCAGTGTTCGCTTTCATCTGCCGACAGGGCCATCCCGTTCCAGACGCCCAGGATTTAACTCAGGAGTTTTTTGCAAAAGTGATCAAAGGGCGTCTTCTTCAATCGGCTGACCGAAACAGGGGAAGGTTCCGATCACTGCTGCGTACGGCACTGCAGCGTTTCTTGTACGACGAACGCGATAAACGTCATGCAGATAAGCGGGGTGGCTCCCTTCGTTTTGTCTCCTGGGATGATTGGATGACGGAAGCGCCGTCCCATTTGTCGATTCCAGAGCGCGAATCGGACAACTGGTCGCCGGAAAGAATTTTCGATGTGCGCTGGGCGGCGACCGTGGTCGAGCGCGCGCTGCGACGATTAGGCGATGAGTGTGAAAAGCATGGGCGGCGGCGCGTTTTTGATGTCCTGAGCAGTTGTCTTACTGCGGACCGGCAGGACGTGTCGTATTCAACATTTGCCAGAATTCTCGGCCTTCAGGAAACGGCAGTGAAAAACCTCGTGCACCGACTGCGGGAGCGTTATCGTGACCTGCTTCGCGAAGAAGTTGCCGCAACTGTCGGTGGAGTCGGCGAGATCGACGACGAATTGCGCTATCTCTGCGCGGCATTAAGCGCCGGGGAATAATTCAGCGCAAATTTCGAATAACCTCTGCATTTGCATTGGCAATGGTTGAACCTCGATTTATGCTTGTAATCCGTCATGAGCTTGCCCGGCGGTCCCGTTTCTCTACATCTCCAGAATGAGTCGGGCATTTGCGCAAAATGTGGGACCACATTGCGAGTCGGTCGCGGTCTTTGTCTGAAATGCCTTCTTTCCACGGGGATTAATGGCAACGGCGAGCGTCCGGCGAGCGAACCGACGCTGGATGACCTGCTTCACGACACCCAGGGTCAGGAC
>DATENN010000265.1:0-2789 GCA_035275045.1 Pyrinomonadaceae bacterium | reverse complement strand
ACCAGTTTTTTTTGCCCGTAACCCGGAAAAGTCACCGTCAACTTTAACGATTCGCCCGCGCCTTCGCGCCGCAAAACCAAACCGCGGCCGTACTTGGCATGCTTAACGTAACTCCCAGGCACGAATTCAATTGATCCTGTCGCTTGTTGATTTGCTGGAGCCGGCTTGTCAGTTTCTCTTGACGGGCGGGCACGCTGAGTGGCGCGTTTTTCGAATTCGCGAAGCTCGTAACTTGATTTAAATCCACCTGATGTGTTGCCCAATTGCTGTGCTCGCTGCTTAAAGAATTCGGCAATCGAGTCGACACTGTCATAAGTCTTACCCGTGTATTTCTTTTTTTCCTTGCGATATTCACCTTGTTCGTAATCAATCGCCGACGAACCACGTGCGAACGACAACCATGATTTGCCGGTGGACAAGTCTTCCATCAAATCGAGCGGCATTTCGTTTAAGAACTGCGACGGCTCCGAAGCAAGTTCTTCGCCATAAACTCGACGCTTCATCGCGTGCGTGACGTACAAATACTTTTCCGCTCGCGTCATGGCGACGTAACAAAGGCGGCGCTCTTCTTCCAATTCCGCCGGGTCAGTCGCGGAACGCGAATGCGGAAACAAGCCGTCTTCGAGACCAACGATGAAGACGACGGGAAACTCCAAACCCTTTGCCGAGTGGGCCGTCATCAAAGTTACCGGCGCGTCTCGCTTGTATTGATCCTGATCAGAAACCAATGCGGAATGATCGATGAACTCGCGTAATCCTTCGATGCCTTCGTCGTCGTAATCCACAGCCGCGTTTACCAGTTCCTGCAGATTCTCTAACCGCGCTTCAGCTTCGTCAGTCTTCTCGCCTTTCAAAGCATTCTCGTAGCCCGTATCCAGAATCGCAGCCTTCACGATGTCTGAGACAAGCGAGTCGGAGACTGCTTCAGAATTGGCTGCATCACCGCCGTCGACCTCTGTTTTTAGTCCCGCCATTTCAGAAAGTTTCAAAATGATGCGGCGAAAACTTCGTAGCGCAGAAACTGCACGCATGCTCAAACCATCCGGCTGGGAAACTACGAGCGCAATGGTTTCCCACAGACTCAGTTCATTATCGGCGGCACGCCGCGTAAGCTCGTCAATCGTTTGTTTGCCGATGCCGCGGGGCGGGCTATTAACGACGCGCTGTAAAGCAATCGAGTCGTTTGGATTTAATGCCAGCTTCAGGTACGCGATGATGTCGCGCACCTCCATACGCTCGTAAAAAGAGAAACCGCCGACGATGTTATAGGCAAGACCGGCGCGACGCATCGCTTCTTCAAAGACGCGCGACTGCGAGTTTGTGCGATAGAGGACAGCCGCGCGAATGTCATATTCGTGCCGGCGATGTTCGAGGATTTTTGAAGCGACCCAGCGCGCTTCAGTGTCGGCGTCAAAGGCCTGGTAATAACGAACGCGGTCGCCTTTCGGATTCGACGTCCAAAGCGTTTTTCCTTTGCGTTCGACGTTATGCTTTACGACGGCGCCCGCTACATCGAGGATCGTTTGCGTGGAACGATAATTTTGTTCCAGCCGGATGGTGGTCGTATTGGGAAAGTGCTTCTCAAAGTTCAAAATATTGCTGATGTCAGCACCGCGCCACTTGTAAATTGACTGGTCTTCATCACCGACCACGGCGATGTTTTGCTGCTTTTCTGTTAACAAACCAATCAAAGCAAATTGTAGTGAGTTCGTGTCCTGGTATTCATCAACGAGAATGTATTTGAACTTGTTGTTGTACTTCTCGCGGACCTCAGGCACTTCGCGCAATAACCGCACCGCTTTGATCATTAGGTCATCGAAATCCAGCGCGTTGTTGGTATGCAAACGCTCCTCGTACAGCGCGTAGACGCGCGCCTGCGCTGCCCGCTTCTCGTCCACGTAGTCGGCCCGCGCCGCGAACGCGTCGACGTTTTCACCGCGGTTTTTAGCGGCGCTGATAGCAGCTTGAGTGGCGCGCACGCCAAGTTGTTTCTCGTCGTAACCAAGATCCTTGATGCAGTTTTTGATTAAACGTTGGGAGTCATCCTGATCGTAAATGGTAAAAGTCCGCGTGTATTTATCATTCAGCTTTTCAATATCCTGCCGCAGTATCCGCACGCATAGACTATGAAACGTCGAGACCAGCGGGGCCGCAGGCAACTCCTGCCCGCGCAACAAACGTTGCACTCGCAAACGCATTTCTTCGGCGGCTTTGTTGGTAAAAGTAACCGCGAGAATATTCCATGGCGCGACTCCTTTTTCTGCGATCAGATACGCAATGCGATGAGCGATGACGCGCGTCTTGCCGGAACCGGCGCCGGCAAGAATCAATAACGGTCCGTCAGTGGCCAACACAGCTTCGCGCTGTTGTTCGTTCAGATCGGAAAGAAATTCTGACATTAATTTATAAGGCGTTCGAAAACTCATTTAAGCACACGAAGCAAATGCGACCAAATCAAACAAAATAATTTGGCGATTCCTCGTCCGTGGATGATTTCGCCACGTTGCTCACGTTACTAATTACAAAAAGTCTTGCATCGCCGGTGCTTGAGTATTACCGGATTTCTTGCAGCAAACTGCACGATTTTCACAATCGAATTTGAGCGCAAGATTCCGATAGAAAAGCCGGAAATGGCTACGTAATATGCGTTCGCACTGCAAATGATGGAGGCGGAAAGGGTGATAACATGAGCGCTGTGATCAAGTCTCAACCAACCTTATTTGTCGACGATGAGGACGCCAGGTGGCAAGCGGTTCTGTCGAAAGATCCTAAGGTCGATGGCCGGTTTG
>DATENN010000264.1:0-6035 GCA_035275045.1 Pyrinomonadaceae bacterium | reverse complement strand
TATTTGAAAGTTCCGTCCTGGCTCGTGAGGTACGGTTGCGGATATGGACCACTGCCACTGAATGCGTAGGAAAAGACCGCGGCGAGCGCTATCAAAAATGAAAGCGCGACTGAACCCACCGCGATGCTACCAATGATCGTTTCGGAAAAACGAAGCTTCCTTCCGAGCAAGCCGTTAACGGCCGCGCCGGCGAGTGGCAGAAGGGGGATTAGCCAAATGTATCGGTACATCTAAGTGAGAAGTCCAAAGTCCAATGTCGAAAGTCCAAAGTCTGTCTTATTCATTTTGAATTTCCATCATCGACTTCAATCATTTTAAGCCTTACCTAACGCCGCGAACTTTGGACTTTGGACCTTCGACTTTGGACCTACAGCGAGTCTTACCACTTGAGAATATCAATCTCGTCGACCCAGATCGTTTCCTTGTTTCGGTACAGAGCAATCACAATACCCAAACCTATAGCGGCTTCCGCTGCCGCGACTACGATTACGAACACGGCAAAAATTTGTCCTGCTACTGCGTTGAGATTTCCCGTTTCCTGTAGGTAGCGCGACATCGCGATGAAATTCAAATTGGCGGCGTTTAGAATCAACTCGATCGACATGAAGATGACGATGATGTTGCGGCGAGTCAGCACGCCGGCCACTCCAATCACGAACAGTAGCGCACCAATAACAAGGAACTTTGAGAGGTCCGGGTGCTGCGCTTTCTCCCAGGCGGCTGAAAGAGGCCCGCCGCTCGCCTGTAACAACAGCGTATAAAACGGACTTACGAGTTGGGCCAGCAGCATCTGCATATCAAATGACCGAATCGTGAATAGCGTCGGCTATGTCAGGCTCGCGTACAAGTTCCTTTTCGAGCGTTTCAGGATCCACGTCGTCGACCGAAGCTTCCTGCTTGAGCGTGCGCGCCAGCATGACCGACCCAATGATTGCGACCAGCAACAACACACTTGCAATCTCAAACGGCAAGGAGGCGAATCGATAGAGGCTACTACCCACTCGCTCTGTTTCCCGCGTGATGCGCGATGAACCGGTACCGGAGACCTGAAGATTTTGCTGCTGCGTTTCACGTTGCGCCGCGGTGCTGGTCAGCAATTCGCTGTCGCGTTTTTGGAAACCTTCAAAGCCTTGATTGACAGCCCACAAAAGTCCGGCAGCAAGTAAGGCGCAAAAGATCACGGCAGTCGTCACTTGTCTCGGACGATTGAAGATCTCTTCGCGTCCGCGTTCCTCCGCGCCGACGTTGACCAGCATGATGACGAAGAGAAACAGGACCATCACGCCGCCTACGTAAACAAGTATCTGAACGCCGGCAATAAACTCAGCGCCCAGGAGTATGAAAAGCGCCGCGACGGAAATTAGAGATGAAATCAGGAAGAGCGCGCTGTGGATGGTATTGCGCGCCATGACAGTCAGCAGACCTGCGAAGATGGCTGCGATCGAGAAAACCCAGAAAAATACTGATTCCCAACCGGATAGGATCATTTTGGAATTAGTTATTTATTAGCGCGTGTACTTCACCGTTTCCCTGCCCTGTTCGAGCATCTCGCGATTCCAAACAAAACCGGCGCGTGAATAAGTGGCGAGTTCAAAGTCCTGCGTTAATTCGAGACAGGAGGTTGGGCAAGCTTCCTGGCACAGCGCGCAAAACATGCAGCGTGAAGTGTCGAAGATAAACTCATCCAAAACTTTCTTTTTGCGCGGTTTGCCTGCAACTATGATCTCGACGTCCATGGCCAGCACGTCGATGCAGTCTTCGGGACACGCGATCGCGCACAGGTTGCAGGCGATGCAGAGCGTGTCGTGGGTTTCGGGATCCATGTTCAGGCGAGGCGCGCCGTGAAAACGCGGCGCCACATCAGGACGAACCTTCGGGTATTGTTCCGTGTAAATTCCCTTCCCGGCTACGGCGTCTCTGTCGGTGAGCGCGCCAAGGTTGTACTTCAGCGTGAGCTTCAAGCCTTTCAATAGATCGACCATAAAGAAGCGCTGAAGCTTCTCAACAAATTTCGGTTTCGGAACTCGTACTAAAGGCATTGTTTGGAACTTCGTGCTTTGTGCTTTGTATTTGGTGTTTGCTGCTTCTGCTTACTTCTGCTTTCCGCCTGCTGCTCCTGCCGTCTATCTATTCCGTCACTACCGCCGGAACCGCCGGCTTGCCTTGCGGTAGATTCACCAAACGAATGTTTCTCCGCTGCTTCTTTAGGTTGAAATCACGCGAACGCCAGTTGATGCGCGCGAGCAACACCCCCGTCACTGCTAAACCGATCAATCCCATAACGATCATCAGCACTTTTCCAGTCGCCGTGAGATTCAGTTGTTCGTTCAAGTACTCGATCGTGCGTATCCCGCGCCAACCATTCAACGCCTGCACGAGGAAGATCGCGATTGCCGACAAACCAATGTTGATAAGCGCAGATGGAATCAACCACTTCCAACCGACGTCCATCAATTGATCGTATCGAAACCGCGGCAGCGTCCAACGAAGCCAGAAGTACAGGTAGAGAATTGCGCCGAGCTTCGCCAGAAAAACAAGAAGGCTGACTATAACATAGAGGTTGTGATGGCCTTTCGCTTCCGTCAGCTGATAAACGAACGGGAAATACCAGCCGCCGAGATACACGGTAGTCGCCACCGCTGAAACGATCACCATCGCGGCGTATTCCGCCATGAAAAACAGCGACCACCGGAAGCCGGAATACTCGGTATGAAAACCCGCGACGAGTTCGGATTCAGCTTCGGGTAGATCAAATGGCGCGCGATTGTTCTCTGCGATTCCACTGACCAGGAAAATCAAGAGGCCCAGCGGTTGGTAAACGAAAAACCAAATCGAGTCGGCCGCTTGCGCTGCCACGATCCCCGACAGCGAAAGCGTGCGCGCGAACATTAGCGCTCCTACCAGCGACAGTCCCATCGCAACCTCGTAGGAAACCATCTGGGCACTGGAACGTAAGGCACCCATCAACGAGTACTTCGAATTGGATGACCAACCCGCGAGAATGAGCGCCAGCACGCCGACGCTCGACACCCCGAGCACGAATAGCAAACCGATGTTAACGTCAGTAATTACTGCCCAGTCCGGCCCAAAGGGAATGACTGAAAAGACGATGAATGCGGCGGCGACTGCGATGTACGGCGCAAAGAAAAAGATCCAGCGGTCGGCCTTTTCGGGAATGAAATCCTCTTTCGTTAAAAGCTTGATGCCGTCGGCGATCGGTTGCAATAGCCCCCATGGACCAACGCGCATCGGCCCCAGACGTGCCTGCATAAACGCTGAAATTTTTCTTTCGAGGTAAGTCGCGTAGGCGACCCACCCAGCGACGAGCGTGACGACGAGTCCGATTTGAATAAAGGGCCAGACGAAGTGCTGAATCGTCTCCGGCGAAAAATATCCGCGCAGTACGTCATCGACAAAACTAATTGGGCCGAATAAGAACATCATCACCTGTCAATTTCGCCGAGCACGATGTCTAGCGTTCCAATGATTGCCACCACGTCGGCAACCAGATGCCCGACGCAGAGTTTCTTCAGTGCCTGAAGATTGATGAATGACGGCGGACGAACACGAACACGCCACGGTTGCGCCGTGCCATCCGACACGAGGTAACAACCTATCTCGCCTTTTGGCGCTTCAATCGAATGGTAGTAATCGCCCACCGGCGGCTTTACGATCTTCGGCAACTTCGCGTTGACCGGACCACCCGGCATCTTGTCCATCGCCTGATCGATGATGCGTCGGGATTGCCGCATCTCTTCAAGCCTCACCAGGTAACGATCGTACGTGTCGCCGTTCTCACCCAGCGGCACATCGAAATCTATGTCGGCGTATGCAGCGTAGGGGCGCGACTTGCGAACGTCCCAGGCCACACCCGAACCGCGCAGGGCCGGACCAGACAAACCGATCGCGATCGCGTCTTCAGCAGAAATCACACCAATGCCGACAGTGCGACTCAACCAGATGCGGTTTTCCGAAAGCACGGTTTCATACTCGTCAAGTCGCTTCGGAAAGTTACTGACGAAACGTCGCACATCAGACTCGAAGTCGTCGTAAGTGTCGTTCGGCATTCCCCCGACTCGCCATGCATGACAGGTCAGTCGTGCGCCAAACTGTCGTTCAAAAATTTTCAGAATCTCTTCGCGTTCTCGCAGCGCCCACAACAGAACTGTAACTGCGCCGATATCAAGCGCGTGCGTCGCCAGCCATAGCAAATGTGACGCAATGCGATTCAGTTCGGTCATGACAGTGCGGATGTAGTGAGCGCGTGGTGGCACCGGGAGGCCCATCATCTGCTCAACAGTTTCCACCCACACGAGACCGTTTGAAACGGCAGCGATGTAGTCGAGCCGGTCCCAATACGGCGCAATCATCGTGTACATCCGGTTCTCAGCAATCTTCTCCATGCCGCGGTGCAGAAAACCAACATCACAGTCGAGATCGATCACGGTTTCGCCATCAAGTTTCAGAATAACGCGCAACACGCCGTGCGTTGACGGGTGCTGTGGTCCCATGTTCAGGACCATCTCGGGACTGTCGAGCAGCGTTTCGCGAGTGGTGGCGATTTCTACCTGATGCATACTTTTGTTCTACGCAGCAACCGGCTCCGGTGCTTTCGGCACGTAACAACCGGTGACGGCCCAAGGCTCAATAACTAATCCGATGTCTGATGCTTCTCCGCTTGATCGCTTCTCGGCGAGTTTGCTGACGATGGCTTGTGCTGCACTCGCTTTGTTCCAGACGTTGCGTGGTTCCATCGTTTCCGTCAATACAAAACCTGCTACCTTTGCCGCCTCGCGCGAATCAAACACTTTGGCTTCGTATTGTGCGGCGATCTCTTTAGGAGTCATCGGAAGTTTGAATTTTGTACTTTGTACTTGGTTCTTTGTACTTTGTCTGTTTCGCTTTCCTGCTCTTCGCCCTTTGCTCTTTGCTCTTTCTTCCGAAGCGCCAGCTTCAAAGTCGAAGTTCAAATTACTGCTGTCACTTATCTTTCGGCATCACTTCTTTACCTTGTTGCAAAATCTCCCGCATCATCCGCTCCTGCGGGACCGACAAAACTTCCAACCCGTAAGCCCGACGCTGCTCCAACTGTTCCAACTGGACATCGCTGAACTCCGGAAGATGGCGCGCCGTCCATTCGTTTTCAACAAACTCGAGTGGATAGTCCTTACGTAACGGATGGCCCTGCCAGTCAGGTGGTAACAAAATTCTGCGCAGGTCTGGATGATTGCGGAAGGTAACACCGAACAAATCAAAAACTTCGCGCTCCAGCCAGTTTGCCGACGGCCACACACTGGTGACGCTGTCAATGCCTTCGTTTTCCTGAACGCCGGCTTTCAGACGCACGCGTTCATTGCGGCTGATCGAATATAGGTTGTAGACAACCTCTAACGGCGCTTCCGACCTCAGCGGAAAGTGAACGCAGGTCAGGTCAGAAAGGTAATCAAACGACGTGCTTGTCTGTCGTTTTAGATAGTCACAGACCTCAAGGACCCGCGCCGGGTCTATCCTGATTGACAGTTGATCCAGAAACTCCTGCGCTTCAAGCACTGCGCCGTCAAACTGCTCGCGCAGCTTCTGAACCAACGGATGCGCAGAAGCATCGACCGGTTTCGGACCTTCTTCTTTTTTCTTAACGGGTGTTTTTGGAGCGCCAGGTGCGGCTGGGGGTGGTGTGGCTGCGGCTAAGTTTTCTTTGACAGCGGCGACGCGTGACTTCGCCTGCTCGACCATCGCGGCTTTTTCAGCATCTGCGCCGGAGACTTCCTGAGCGCCCGGAATTGACGACGGCGGCGGCGTCCCTTCCGACTCGGGCGGAGTGACGACGCCCGGAGGGTTCAGTACATCAGGTTTCTCGTCGCGCTCGTCCGCCATTGAGCTACATTCCCACAGACTGACTTAAAGTGCGATGCGTTAATTCATGATCGCGCTAACAGTGCAAGCGAAGTGTTAATGCTATTACAACTACAGGTCGGCAGACGTGGATTTAAACATGCGGACTTTTCGCTGTCAATGCATCTGTTTTTGATAACAAC
>DATENN010000263.1:0-4945 GCA_035275045.1 Pyrinomonadaceae bacterium | reverse complement strand
AAAAAGCTTTACGCCACTCTTGTCCAGAATGAAATCGCCGTGGCGCGATTCCTCTTCAATATTCAAACTGTATTGAAATCCCGAACAACCGCCCGGGACCACGCGAACACGCAGGCCTGCTGTTTCAGGCAAACCTTCTTCGCTGGCCATAAATTTCTTAATCTCGGCCACCGCGCTGTCGGTGACGTTCAGATCCATCCCCGGAGCCGCAGCCGGCGCTGTTTCGTTCGGGATTGTTTGAGTAGACATTTCTTAAATAAACTCCTTATCAATTATCGCGTGGCAAACGCTATTCGAGTGGATGATACCAAGCCTCTCGCCCTAAGTCCAAACAGACGTTAAGAAACTTTCAATGCTTCAGAATTCGCTTTATTGTCCCTTCCCTAAAACAACAAGTTCCGGTTTCATTGCTTCAATCGAAACATACCGCGCCACTTCCTCGGCCAGGCTTCTAAAAGCCCGTGACTGGGGCGATTCGGGTTGACTGACAACGACGGGCACGCCCGAGTCACCGCCCTCGCGAACTTCAATACCTAACGGAACTGTGCCCAGCAACGGCACTCGATACATTTCGGCCAATTTTGCGCCGCCACCTTCGCCAAAAATGTTGTAGCGGGTTCCCGTCTCCGGCGCGACAAAGTAACTCATGTTTTCGACGATACCCAGCACCGGGATGGCTACGGTTTCAAACATGCGTAAAGCGCGGCGCACGTCCGCGACTGCAACGTCCTGCGGCGTAGTCACCAGGACTGCACCCTGCACCGGTACCAGTTGCGCCAGCGATAGCTGAACGTCTCCTGTTCCCGGCGGCATGTCGACGATCAGATAATCCAACTCGCCCCACTTCACGTCAGAAAGAAATTGTTTGACCAGACCATGCAGAATTGGACCACGAACGATCATGGGTTTGTCGCCGGGTTGCAGCAAAGCCATGGACATCAATTTAATTCCGTACGCTTCGATCGGAATCAACTTGTTAACTTCAACTTCCGGACGCGCTTCGCTGGCTCCCAACATGATGGGAACGTTAGGCCCATAGACGTCCATGTCCATCAAACCGACACGTGCGCCATCAAGTGCCAACGACACCGCGAGGTTGACTGCGACCGTCGATTTGCCCACGCCGCCTTTACCTGACGACACCGCGATAATGTTACGAATGCCTTCGATTGAGAGCTTGTCGCCCAGACCGCGACCCTTTGGTACATCGGCATCCATAGTTACCGCCACCGCACTCACCCCCGGCAATGCGCCGACCAGTTCGCGCGCCGCTTCTTCCATTTCGGCTTTCACTGGACACGCAGGCGTAGTCAACACAATGCGAAACGAGACGTTCCCGCCGTCAATCTTCAGGTCCTTAATGAAACCGAGCGTGACAATATCTTTGTGCAAATCCGGATCTTTGATTTGGCGCAGAGCGCCGAGTACTTCATGTTCAGTTACTTGTGACATAGGATTTTACTGCGAATTAAATGTTGATTTGATCAGTAGGCTAGCGTAGCTGATCGAAGCGTGATAGCGCAAAGGTCCGGCCTATAACTTCTCAACTATAAGCGCGCTATTCTTTGATCCAAAGCCAATGCAGTTGCATAAAGCGATGCGCACTTCCGCTGCGCGCGCGCGGTTGGGAACGTAGTCCAAATCGCATGAAGGATCCGGTTCGTCGAGATTGATCGTAGGCGGAATCATTCCTGTATGCATTGCACAAAGCGCCGCGCTCAGACCTGCCGCGCCACTCGCTCCTTGCGGGTGACCAATCTGCGATTTCGTGGCTGACATTGGCGTCGTAATTGCGCGGCCGTTCAGAGCGCGTTTCAAAGCCGCAGTCTCAATGCGATCGTTCAACTCAGTAGAAGTGCCGTGTAGATTTACATAGTCGAGTTCTGCCGCATCTCGTCCGGCATCCTGCAGTGCTAATTGCATGGCCCGCGCCGGTTCGTCTCCCGACTCTTCCAGACGAACTCGGTGATAGGCATCGCAGGTCGCGCCGTAGCCGGTGAGCTCAGCATAAATCTTTGCATTTCGATTTTGCGCGTGTTCGTAATCCTCGAGCAGATAAATCCATGCGCCTTCACCAAGCACGATACCCGAGCGATTCAACGAAAAAGGACGCGACGCGCGCGTTGGCTCGTCGTTCCAGGCAGTCGTCAATACCGTCATTAAGTTGAAGCCCGCTAGTATTCCCGGCGCAATCGGCGCGTCAACTCCGCCGGCTAACATCACGTCCTGCCGATTCAATGCGATGTGTTCAGCCGCATACGCCAGCGCATCGGTTGAACTGGTGCAGCCGGTGGAAACGATGTGCGACAGGCCACGCAGTCCAAACGCCATCGACAGTTCGCTCGATAAACCGCCGTGGGTTGAAGCGGGAATTGTGTACACGCTCGCCTTTGTAGCCGCGCCGTTGAACCAATACGAATACTGCTTCTCAGTGAACGCTAAACCACCGCCGCCCGTTCCTAAGACAACTCCAAATGATCTTCGTTCTTCGAGTGACAAGTCATCCGGTTGAAGTCCGCTATCGGTGAGTGCTTCGCGCGCCGCAGCGAGCGCAAGTGGCACTGTCCGGGGAACATGTTTGCGGTCCTTCGGATTAAGTTGCGCTTCCCAATCAAAGTCCGGTACTTGCGCGGCGATCTTTACCGGCGAATCGGTGACGTCAAAAGATTCAATCCGACGTACACCGCTCTCGCCCTTGATCAAGCCTTGCCAATACGCTTGACGACCGATACCAAGAGGCGTGACACAGCCCATGCCGGTGATGACGACACGGCGAGGATGCTTGAACTTACTTAGCATGAACTACAACTTTACTTTGGGATTGGCGATCAGAATAACACTGCGGTCGCGAAAACCACTAAGCGCGGGGAGTCGACGGCTACTGATGCGGTTTGAACTTGAAACGCCGGCGCTGAGCGATAATAAAAAGACCCGGCGATTTCGCGCCGGGCCATCTAACCACTTCACACAGCATTACTCGCCTTGCTTGGTTCCACATTCATTGCAGAATTTTGACCCGGCTGCGAGTTGCGCTCCGCACTTAACGCACGGAACCGTTTGCGCGCCAGTCTCGATCTTTGCGCCACATTCTGAACAGAACTTAGCATTAGCAAGATTTGCCACGCCGCACTTTGGGCAAGCGATCTTTGGCGCGCCACCGCCTTCATTGCGCGGCTGATTCATCGCGTTCGTCATTGCCCCCGCCATCGCATTGCCGATAGCGAAGCCGGCGCCCAAACCTGCGCCCGTTCCCGCGCCTCCGCCCGTGTTCTGCGCTGCATCGCGCATCGCGTCGGCTGCCTGAAATTGCGCATAGCGACCGACGTCGCCAATAACACCCATCGAGGTGCGTTTGTCCATAGCCGCTTCGACCTCAGCCGGCAAGGAAATGTTTTCAATAACGAACTTCGTCAGGTCCAGCCCATAAGCTTTGAAATCGTCAGTCAACTTGCTGCGAATAAACTTGCTGAGTTCGTCATAGTTCGAAGCGAGATCGAGCGCCGCGATCTTTGATTCCGCCAGCGCATCACTGAATCCACTTACCAACATTCGTTTGAGTTGGCCCTCGATATCTTCGGTTACAAAATGCGCATTGGTTCCCGCGACTTCTTTGATCAAAGCGCGCGGGTCAGTTACTCGAATTGAATAGATGCCAAATGCGCGCAACCGAACCATGCCGAAATCCGTGTCGCGCATCATCACCGGGTTCGAGGTTCCCCACTTCAAATCAGTGAACTGCCTGGTATTTACAAAATAGACTTCTGCTTTGAACGGCGAATTGAATCCGTATTTCCACGCGCCGAGTTTGGTAAGAACCGGTGTGTTACCGCCGTCGATCGTGTAACGTCCCGGCCCGAACACGTCAGCAATCTGGCCCTGAAAAACGAACACTGCGGCCTGCGACTCGCGCACTGTCAATTGCGCGCCGTTCTTAATTTCCTGGCCGGAAACCGGAAATCGATAGAGGATCGTATTGCCGCTATCGTCCAGCCACTCAATTACCTCGATAAACTGCGTGCGGATGGCGTCGAAAATTCCCATTTACTCTCCTTCTCTTCCGAAAAGCGCGTCGTAGACTCTTGATCGATTCCCCAATGCAGAAATATTGCACAGAATGCGGTCGCGTGAAAAGTGTATCGCGCCACCGGCTCATGTGATCGCCGGGCGATTGAGTGTGCGAAAGCGGTGTTGAATTAACAATAAGGCCGTCAAGCCGCCCGCCGTGTCAATTACGCTGTCAATAATCGAGGCACTGCGATCGGGCACGAAGCTTTGATGGAACTCGTCCAGCAGTGCATACGCAACGACCAGGAGCAACGAGATCAGAAACCAATGACGTCGCAACCAGTCCTGGTTGGAACTAGTGAACGCGCGAGCGGCAAGAATTCCCAACACTGCGTACTCACTAAAGTGCGCAACTTTGCGAGTTGCAAAATGTATCGTTGCCACCTGTTGCTCAGAAAGGTTGGGAAAGATCCAGAGAATGATTGGTCGCAAAACTTCAGAAGTATTCAGCGCCGAAAACTTGCTGGTCGAAGCGAGGGAAATTATTGCCATCCAAATCAGCAACGGACCATAACGCCACAACCACTGCGCGCCGCTGTTTTTGGTCTTCCCCTGCGATCTTGAATTCATAAAATAAGGGGAAGCCGCTCATGCCGCTTCCCCCTCTAACTATTTAATGTTGACCAACCTATAAAGCCGCAGCGCCCGACACCACTTCAATAATCTCGTTGGTGATCGCAGCCTGGCGAATGCGGTTCATGTTGAGTGTCAACGAATCGATCAGCTCGCGCGCATTCTTTGAAGCTGAATCCATCGCGGTCATACGCGCGCCATGTTCTGAGGCAACCGACTCAAGCAGCGCGCGGAAAATTTGCGTTTCGATTAGCCGGGGCAACAGTTTCGCGTAGATCTCGCCGGGTGGTTGTTCGTAAATGTAATC
>DATENN010000262.1:0-19632 GCA_035275045.1 Pyrinomonadaceae bacterium | reverse complement strand
CTTCGTCAGTAAGCTCACGCGTCTTGATCGGATCTGGAGTTTCAGCGGCGTCGTGAATCAAGTTCCTTGACACCGCTTTAGTGAAAGGCGATCTCAGCAGCCGGCCTTCATCCACCGCAATGTTGAAGAGCCTGCGGGCCTTAGACAACTCACGATCAACGGTTGAAAGACTAACCTTCTTCCGATTCTTTATTGTTCCAATCAGTCGTGCGACCTGATAGTTGATCAGTTTCTTTTCATTGATCTTTCTTATATCGATGTCTCCGAAGAAGGCGACCAGATTGTTGAGGGCGGCGTGTGCTGGCACAACGCTTCGAACGCCTTTTATTTTTGTCTCCTGATCGTCGTAAACGGCAGACACATAGATGTTGTCCTTGGCATGTTGAGCAAGCTGCCGGAATGTAACTTTACCGCAACGAGCTGTGCTGGTCCATTCTTCAGTAGTTCAACTTCAATCTCTGCCTGCTTTGGTTTGATCGCAGACTTGTTTTCTACCTGACGCAGAATGTCGAGCGGTTTACCGTCATCGATCTTGTAGCGGACACGAGCATAATACTTGCCTTTGATCTTTCGGTGCGTGCGGCTGATGATTTTTACTTCGCCTGTCATTGGGCACCTCCCGTTGCAAGCGCACGTTCATCAGTTTTTGTATGAACTACTTTGTCGCTAGTTGCGAAACATTCATTACAAACCGCAAGCTTGTAGGTGCCCTCATCTAAGCCATCGGGATCGCCGACGTATTTATCTTTCACTCTATTTGTCTCCGTTTTCTCTGCTCAAAGTCAGTGTTCGTGTACCCCTTTTTGTACCCCTTTTTATGTGGTTTCCAGGACACAGCAGCGCACTGCGTGACACCGAGTGACACAAAAAACCGGCGTCTTTATTGAGCGTTTGCGATTTTGTTAGGAATGTTGAGAGCGTTCAAGCCGCGTGTGAAGCGAGTGCTCTACCGCTGAGCCAAGCGGGCACGGAAGTCGTAATCATAATTTAGTCTCAGCGATTTGTATATTGAGCCTTGAAAAGTCGTGTTGCGGTATGAAGTCAGTACCACCCGCGGTAGCGGGTGGGACTTAGACACCATTGGCATTCGGAAATACAAGACGGCAATAGAAACCCGAGCGCATCGACTTACTAATGCCGGACGGTGAAACGTCGATCGAAATCGAAGCGGCCCACCCGCTACCGCAGGCGGTACTGACTTCTTGACTCAAAACTGCCCGCCTCTTCTACTTGACGGTCGCTTGGATCGATCCTAGTGTAATAACGAACCCCCTTCAATACACGGATGGAGACGGATGGATGGCATCGCGCACGATTGTCGTTGGCGATATCCACGGCTGCGACGACGAACTGGGAGACATGCTGGCCGAAGTTAATTTTGGTCCGGCCGATCGTCTGATTTGCGTGGGGGATCTAATTACAAAAGGACCGAAGAACAGGGAAGTGCTCGAACGTTTCATGTCTAATCCGCAATTTTCTGCGGTGATGGGCAATCACGATCTCGCGTTGCGCCGGAAGTGGAACGGGGAAAAGTTTAAGTTAAAGGACTCGCAAAAACCGACGCATAAAGAATTGAAGAAAGACAAAGAGCGCTATGTGCCGTTTCTAAATTCTTTGCCGTTCGTAATCGACCTCGGCACGCATCTGGTTGTGCATGCGGGAGTGCGGCCGGGTGTCGAGTTGCACTCGCAAACGACCGACGACCTGACTGAGCTGCGCAGCCTGGGCAAAGATCGCACTGCTCGCGACGGCACGCCATGGTATGAGCTTTACGATGGCGACAAAATTGTGCTGTTCGGACACTGGCCCGCCGCGGAGCCGCGTCGTGGCAAACGCGCGATTGGTCTTGACACCGGTTGCGTTTACGGCAATCAGTTGACCGCTTACATTATTGAGACTGGCGAATTCAAAAGCGTACCGGCACGGTGCCAATACGATCCATCGTAAAAGCTTCGCGATTAAACCGATGAGCGAGCCGAAACCAACATTGAATCTCGATGCTGCCGAACCAGCAGCAAACAGTTCGGTCAAACCACTCCGCCAAATTAGCCGCCTCGAGCAAACGTCTGAAACCGAGCCGTTTTTGGCGTGGTCTGTTTTCAATCGGGATTTAAGCCAGCTCGAATTTTTCAAACGGGTACTTGAAGAAGCGACCGACGAATCCGTACCGCTGCTCGAGCGTCTTAAGTTTCTTGCCGTCTTCAACAGCAACCTCGACGAGTTTTTCATGGTCCGTGTTTCCGGTTTGAAAGAGATGCTCGACATAGGCGACCTGCAACCGATGCCCGGCGAACTGGAACCAACCCAGCAGCTGAAACTCATTCGCGAACGCGTGTTGCCAATGGTTCAGCGCCAGGTTAGTTGCCTTCGCGAAAGTATTTTGCCCGCTTTGGCAAAACACGGAATTGAAATCGTCGAATATGACTCGCTGTCGGAACGCGAACAAAAGCAGCTCAATAATTACTTCATGCGAAATGTTTTTCGGGTGCTGACTCCGCTTGCTGTCGATCCGGCGCACCCGTTCCCGCATATCGCAAACCTCAGCCTTAACATCGGCCTGACCGTCGAAGTCGATTCTGATCCGGACGAGCCGGTTACGATGGGAAGTATGCCGCGCTTTGTCCGCATCAAGGTGCCACCCATCGTGCCGCGCTTAGTTCCTGTCGGCGATGGCGGCCACAAGTTTGTTTTGTTGGAAGAGCTGATCGATGCAAATTTGCATTCCGTTTTTCCCAGCATGCGTTTGAGCAAGAGTTATCTGTTCCGCGTAACTCGAGACGCTGACGTCGAGATTCGCGACGACAAAGCGGCTGATTTGCTGGGACGCATAAAAGAGTCGCTGCGCGAGCGACGCTTTGGAAATGTTGTGCGGCTGGAGGTCTCTGACGCGATGCCGCCGGAGATAGTGCGCTACTTAACCGAGTCTTTGGAAATCGGCCCTGACGACGTTTACGTATTAGGTGGCATTCTCGGCGTCGGCGACTTGATGCAGTTGTACAGTCTCGACAAACCGGAATTGCGCGATCGGCCTCTGCGTATGACGGTTCCCGCGCCGCTAAGTAAGAAGCGTCATATCTTCAGCGCCATTAAGAACCAGGACGTGCTGCTGCATCATCCCTATACCGCGTACTCAACTGTAACTGAGTTTATTGAAGCGGCGGCGAATGATCCGCGCGTGCTCGCTATAAAAATTTGTCTTTACCGCACGGGAAAAAATTCACCGATTCCGGAAGCACTTATTGAAGCAAGCGAGCGTGGTAAGCAAGTCACGGCGGTCGTTGAAATCAAAGCGCGGTTCGATGAAGAAAACAATATTGAGTGGGCCGGCCGCCTCGCTGAAGCCGGCGTCCACGTTGTTTACGGTCTGGTGAAGTTGAAAACGCACAGTAAGGTCGCGCTTGTCATTCGCCGCGAAGACCACGGGCTACAAACTTATGTGCACATCGCGACCGGCAATTACAATCCGACGACGGCAAAGGTTTATACGGACCTTGGCTTGCTGACCGCAAACGCGGACATCGGTGATGATGCTACCGACTTGTTCAACTTCATGACTGGTTTTTCGCGGCCGCGCGAATACACGCATTTGATGGTGGCGCCGGTAAATTTGCGCGAACGGATGCTTGCATTGATCGAACGTGAACTTGATCACGCCCGGGCCGGACGTCCCGCGCATATCATCGCTAAGATCAACCGGCTAACGGATCTGGAAATAATTGACGCGCTGTACCGCGCGTCTCAGGCCGGAGTAAAGATCGATCTGATTGTGCGCGGCTCGTGCATGTTGCGGCCCGGCGTTTCCGGATTATCTGAAACCGTCCATGTCAGAAGCGTGGTGGGCCAATTTCTCGAGCACAGTCGCATCTTTTATTTTGCGAATGGTGGCGATGACGACGTCTACATCGGTTCGGCTGATTGGATGACACGAAACCTCGATCGGCGCGTCGAAGTCGTGACCCCCATTCTCGATCCCGGTTTGAAACATCACTTGAGAAACGTCGTGCTTGAGACTTACTTAAAAGATAACGTCAAAGCCCGCGTCCTGACTGCCGACGGCGCTTACGAGCGCGTGCCGATGAATCCGGGCGAGGAACCATTCAACAGCCAGTTGCATTTTGAAGGCAGCATTAGTTTCAACTCTTAACGTTCGACGATCCACAGGGAGGTCACGATGATTCGCAGGCCAATTCAATTGTTCACACTTCTTTTGCCGGTTGTAATTTTTGCCTCAACTACAAACGCGCAAAAATCCTGTTTCACCGCGGAGGCGCGCGATGAGGCGGAGCGAACGGCAAAAGTCTATAGCGAGCCCGATCCCGGATACGATCCGGTACTTGGCTACAATCCTTCGGTTGGCCCACGCGCCGGCGCTCCCGCCGTCGGACCAGACGGCCTGGCCGCTGCGTTCACCTGTTCGGCAAACAAGAAAGAAAGTGAAGGTGCGGGTACCACCCCAAAATTTTATTGCTCGCTGCCTAACGCGGTTGATGAGAATGGCGAACCCATTCGCTACAAAATCAAACCGCATTTCAAGGGACAATCGCCCGACAAGCGAAACGGCGAAATCTATGGCGAGTTTCTTTCGTCGCGTTTTTCGAAAGCGCTTGGTTTCTTTGCTGATGACGAGTGGGTTGCGGACGTGACGTGTGCGGATTGTGAGAAAAGTTTGACGTCCGGTTTTCAGGGGGCGAAGTGGAATCCGTTTCAACCTGCGGCCGGAATCGAGTTACCGATTGGCAATGGCATTGACGTCAAGTGCAATAACAAGGACAGCGCCGCGCTCGCTCCTACGCTGGAAAAACTTTTGAAAAGCGGCGGGGATCGGGCTGAGATTGACGCGTTCAAGCTTTGGCTGGCGTTCATAGATCACGGCGACACTAAAACAGATAACCAAAAATTCAGTTGCCTCGACTCAAAGAAAAATCCGGACGGCAGCAAAGTTTGTAAGCCGGGTCAGGCTATTTACTACGTTTCGGACATGGGAGCGACATTCGGTTACAGCAGCGCGAGTGAGAAGAAGGCGAAACTCGATGGTTGGAAGGGAAGCGATCCAATCAAAGTTGAAAAAGGCCGCTGCTACACGACCGCGAAGAAAGTTGGTGATACGAACATCAGTGAAGCCGGCCGGCAACTGCTGGCAACGGGTTTGCAGCGGCTGATTGATGCTGAGAACAGCGACCAACTAATCACTCGTGTGTTTCGTGCATCGCGAAACAGCGAGCGGGATCAACCGGCCGAAGCATGGACCGCCGAGTTCATACGCAAATCGAAAACAATCATTGACGCTCATTGCGGGGATTAACTGGATTTCGAATTGTGGTCCGCGCGGGTCTGTCACAGGATGCCGTTAAGCGCGAGCCCGAAAACCGAGCGAAGGGTGATGTTTGCGGAGCGCTCCGATTAAATGTTCCTTTGCTATGTGAGTGTAACGCTGCGTCGTAGCAATGGACGCGTGCCCTAAAAATTCCTGCACTACGCGAATGTCAGCGCCATTTCTCAGTAATAACGTCGCTACCGTATGACGCAACATGTGAGGCGTGATCGGCCGATCGATGCCCGCATTCCTGCGAAACTCGGCAATGACATTCGCTATGCCCTGAGTTGAAAGCCGTTTGCCGGCTGCATTCAGAAAGAGCGCCGAACTCTCCGATTTGATCAGACTTCGCGCCTCGTAGTGTTGTTGCTGTATGCGAACTGTTTGATCGTCAACCACGAAGGCCAGGCGATCGCGCCCACCCTTTCCTTTAACCTTGAAAGCGCACTCGGTTATAACAAAGTCATTCGTATCCAGGCTTGAGGCTTCGCCGACGCGCATTCCCGTGGCAAAAAGCAGATCGATTAAGGCAAGATTTCTCAGGTTCCGATACGCGTTGCCCGTGGAACGTAGTGAACCGCTGGCGACGACACAACGTTTGCGCGCTACTTGAGCATCGGCATGCTCTGCCGCATGCGCTAATAATTTGCTCATCTCTACCTCGGTTAATGCGCGTGGAAGTTGCTGAATTCGACCCAGGCTTAGGTGGACCCGCCAAAACGGTGACTCGTTCAACACTCCTCGTCTTAGCCAATAAGAGCAAAACACTTTTAGGACCACCATTTTCCGGCGCATGGAAGCTGGTGAGTAATTGCGCTTTCGAAGGTCAGCCGCCCAGGCTTCTATTAACGCGGCACTCACTGAACCAAGCTCGGCCTCGGCGCCGATGAACGAACCGAATTGGTCCAGATCTGTCGCGTACGCGCCACGCGTTTTGTTACTCCGTTCATGCGTTGAGAAATACCCGTTTAGGAACTCCTTGATTGCGTTTGCTAATAGCATAAACACAGAGGCCTCCATTACCCATGCCGGGACGAAATAGGTGAAAAGCTTGTGAGTTGCAGAGAAGGTGGGGAAGCGGCGCGAAGTTTATTGATCCTTACTGAAAGATTCAAGGAAAGAACCTCCTAACCTCCTGGGAAATCGAACGTTGGATCCGTTCCTGGGTTCGACAAACTGTTGACTTTTTCCAAAGCCGGAACTATCTTGCGGCTGCTTTAATCCGAGGCTGTACCTTCACGAGCCTTGCGTCTTGCATCACTCGCCTCGCTCAGCCTCATTCTTTGGATAACTAGGAATTATGGTTAATCCGGCAAGAGTACTCGCCAAACAGTTTATCCGTAGCAGTCCAACCACGTTGCTCGGAATAGGTGTAGCCGTTTCCTTAATTGACTTCGCTGCGTTTTATGCCGCTGCAGCCAAAGATGGGGTTTTCTACATCGATCGGGGAATAGGTCTATTCACTCATTACGGACTCTTCTCGAGCCTACTAGGTAACGCTGTGTCTTGGTATGCGGCTAAGAAATACTTTGACGGAGTTTGTTCGATCAGGATTAGTAAGGCTGTGGTTAATAGTGCAGTGATTGAAAAGCCGCTGGAGGATCTTAAAGATATGGTGGAGCTGCGCGGAAAATATCAGCGCATTATGTACTCTTTCTTTTTGTTAGGAACATATTTCTGGGCTTCAAACGTCGGTATTCATATCTTTGGCGACCCGCTGGCCAAATGGGGGCAAGTCTTTGACAACGCAGATCATCGTTGGAGCTTTTTGGTTGGCAGGCTGCACAACATCTATTCCTGGATGATTGTGATGCCATTTGTAGCGCATGTCGTAATATGGTCCTCTCTTCAGTTGAGGCAAACGATGAAAATAGCTTCAGACAAAAGCGTTCTCAGTTATGACCTACTTAATCCCGACCAACGGGGGGGATTCGGATTCATAGATAATTCTCTATTCGCATTCAACATAGTTGTTGCTTTGGTTTATGTAGAAATAGCTTTACATAATGAAACGTTTGGCAGACTGAATTTGGAACACATCGTCGACTACATCATTCTCACCGGTTTGTTGATAGGAATAAACAGAATGTTTTTTGCCAATATGTACGCCACCATTAGGAAGCTTAGGGTTCGATCACTCAATAGACTTAAAGACGAAGTCTTTAGGAACAATCAACTGAGCTTCGAAATACTAAAATATTGCTATCAACCCAGAATAAGAACGCTTTCGGTCGCAAACTTTCTTGTGCAGGCGACTGCCATTGCAATTCCCGGTATCATTAAGTATTGGCCGACGATCGCGAAGGTTCTTCGAGCTTGAGGAACTTGAAGATACTCACAACGCCAAGAATGAGCGCCGTCAAGGCTGACAACTGGATAAAACCGTGTATTGGAAAAGAGAGGCGATGAATGTCGCTATACATTCGCATCAACCCTAAGATTAGTGTCAAATGCATGAAGTACCCGTGTCCGTTGGTCCACGGTCTGATCTGCTCAATCTTCGGAATCTTTTCGCTAAACAAAATTCTCGTTACATAAAGCCCGACCTCACGTGTGATCAACGCCCAACTTATCACGGGATTAAGAAAGCCCTGTGCGTTGAAAGCGATAATGACGGCAGCATAAAACGATTTGTCACCCAAGCTGTCCCAAAAACGGCCGTAAAGCGAAGCCACCCTCCAGCGCCGCGCTAAGTAGCCATCTAATAAATCGGTCGTCAATGATATCCCCCACAAAATAGCTGAGAAATAATACAGGCCTGCTTTTCTTTGAAAACACACAACAAAAAGCAATCCTAGTCCAATTCGCGATAAAGAAAGCGAGTTTACGACCCATCTGGCACCGATCATAATTCCTAGTTATCCGTAGTCCATGCCCGTAACAATCCGTCAGATCGACATGGAGCGGCCTTAAGCCCCTCTTTTGAGTTGTGGGACGATTGTTAGGTGTTGGTGGTGTATAAGCGGCTTAGAACAAATCCAATCGGGTTTGCGTTTTTACCTGTAATGGAAAGCGACTTGGGAATGTGTTATTTGGGCCATCTGATGCCAGTCTCAACTCGCGTAGCGCTCTTCAACCGTGAGAACAAAAACCAGTGTGCCAATTAGACCGATAATTCCGGCGACGACGAAGGGGACTTGCGGCGTGATTCGCCAAAGCAAGCCGCCAATCGCCGCCGCCGGAGTTATGGAAAGACTGCGCAGCAGGTAATAGAGACCCACGGATCGCGCGCGCACATTCTCTTGCGCGAAATCCACAATCATAGCTTTGCGAGAAGGCTCGCCGATTTCGCGTAACCCGCCGATCACAAACGCGATGATCAGCAATGTGAAACTCGAGGCTGCAATTATTGCGAGTGGAAACAACGCGAAACTTAAGAATGTGAAGATGACAAACGGTTTGCGCCCGATGCGATCGGCAATCTTGCCTGCGGGAATATAAACAAGAATCGAAGTGATCATCTGAATCGCTATCAGCGTCCCGTAACGAGCCACGCTGAAGTGCTGCACATTAGTCACATATAGAATTGTGATTACACCGGTCATCCCTTCACACGTTCGAATGATGATGTCAGAAACCAACAACCGCTTTAACGCGGCATGAAAAGTCTGCCAAACGCCGACGATTCCGGTGGCCGCGGCGGTCTTGATCTTTATATTTACTCTCAGCAGCAGCAGCATCGTTACGGCTGCAAAACCAATCGTGATTATTAACCCGACGTGTACGCCTTTAAGAATTCCGAATGACGCGATCAAGACGCCGCCCGCAAGTGGCGCCACCACGATCGGCACTCGTTTGAGAATCGATTGCAGCGTAAAGCCCATCGCACGGCGTTCACGTGGCAATGCATCGCCGATGACCGCGAAGATGGCAGGCGACGCCATGCTTTGCCAGGCCATCACGAACGCGAGTCCAACGAAAACAGTGATCCACGAACGACTGAAGAGATAGACGAGATAGCCGGCGGAAGCGAGGGCAACGAAAGTCAGGAAAGCCCGCCGGCGGCCGAAACGATCTGCCATCCAGCCGCCGGGGTACTGATAAATTGCATCAAAGAAATCTTCTGCGGTTCCGAAGAAGCCTACGACTACGGTCGATGCACCGAGAGCTTCGAGATACTTGGGAATAAATTTCTTCCAAAGTTCTTCGCCCAGGCCAAGCAGAAAAACGGCTGCTGATGCGATCGAGACATTTCGTTCGAGGCTGAGGAATTCAGCGAGCCGTTCGCGTTTGGTCACATTCTCTGACTATTGGCCAATCGGAGGATCAGTTACGGACGCCGGTTGGGTCCGATTAACGTGGATGGTGTTGCTGTCCGAGTCCAGATAGAAATGATTCGTGCCGGTGGCGCCCACACCGTCGGCGACCTGCGGATCAGAATTAATTACAAAGCCAGGCTGAGTCGTGGTCGATTTCGGAATAACTCTCATTTGAAAAACGTAACCATCAACGACCGGTGTGGTGCCCGAAAAACGGGTGTCGAGCAGGTTCTCTTTCAGCATCTCTTCAAACGTGCCGAACGCGCTGCGCTGATGTGCGTTGTAATAGAGCATCTGCTGTTCAGCAATTGTGCGCAGCGTTTTGATGGCGGCGGCTTCGTTTGCTGATCGCACCGCGGCTTTCCAACCAGTAACGCCAACCGCGATAAGGATGCCGATGATCGCAATTACGATCATCAACTCGATCAGCGTGAAACCGCGTTCCTGTCTACGGTGATTAGTATTCATAACAACTCCTCGCCTGATTAAACGTGCCTGCCGGTTCCGGGTTCCAAATTGCAACTAAAGAGGCGGAAGCGGTGACACGGAAGTTTACTACAGGACATAAACAACGTCATGTTGGCGTTCGCTGCTCTCTACTGGTGCCGTTTCAACCGAGCAACCAGCCGGCGCGCAATTTATGGTAGTGCAATTTGAGACCTGCGCAGTTCAGAGCTCGAGCTTTAGCTTGTGTTCTTGCTGGCAATCCGCAGCTAAAGCCTGAAGTCTGAACTGCAGGTCTCAAATTGCATCAGCACCGAATTTATTAAGTATTTCCCGCCTGCGCGTTCAGCATGTAGAATGACGCAAACTGGAGTATTCATTGAAACAATGCGACGCCTGGAGACTATAAACGAGCAGGAGCCGGCCGTCGGGCTCGCCGCGATTGAAAAAGTCAATCGTTTGCAGAGCGCGATTGAAACGGTAATCAAGGGCAAGCCTGAGGCTGTGCGCCTCGGAATTGTTGGCTTGATTGCCGGTGGACACTTGCTTATCGAAGACGTGCCGGGCGTGGGCAAGACAACGTTGGCCCATGCGATGGCGCGCGCGCTGCGTTGTACCTTTCAACGAATCCAATTCACCTCGGATCTGTTGCCATCGGATGTGATCGGCCTTTCAGTTTATAACCAGCATACGGCGGTGTTTGAGTGGAAGCCGGGACCGATTTTCGCGAATGTCGTGCTGGCAGATGAAATCAACCGCACCACGCCGAAAACGCAGTCGGCGCTGCTGGAAGCGATGGCAGAAAGGCACGTGACCGCGGAAGGCGTAACGCATCCCTTGCCGGCGCCATTCATCGTTCTTGCGACGCAGAATCCGATCGAACATCACGGCACGTATCCATTGCCCGAATCGCAGCTCGATCGCTTTATGCTTCGCCTGCGCATTGGTTATCCCAGCAGCGACGACGAACGACAGATTCTTCGCGACCGCGAATATCGTGATCCGTTGGAAGATTTGCAGCCGGTGATGAGCGCCGCGGAAATTGTAGAGTTGCAACGAAGTGTTACCGACGTATCGGTCGATGACGCACTGGTCGAATACCTAATGCGAATTGTAGCGGCGACCCGCGAATCTGAAATGTTGGATTTGGGAGTCAGCCCGCGCGGTTCGCTGGCGCTGTTTCGCGCGGCGCAGGCACTCGCGCTTACTGAAGAGCGTTCCTATTGCATTCCTGACGACATCAAGCGATTAGTTATTCCCACCTTTGCCCATCGCATCCTCGTAAGCACTCGCTTCTCTTCGTCAATGAGACGCAGTGAAGAAGCCGAGGCGGCGCTGCGAGAAATAATGAAAACAGTAAGCGTGCCCCTTTAAGGAGTGTCATGCCTGAGGCTGAGAAGAACCGACAAATTGTCGCGCCATCTTCCATGCCTGCCGGCGCGCTTTCGCGAGCCGCGAAATGGCGAAATGCTGTGCTTGCAACGTTGCTGGTCATGGCCGGCATCGTTTCGGCTTCAGTAACAATTCTTGCCCGTCACACGGACAACTACGTGCTGGCGGCCGGGGCTGCGATTCTATCGCTCGTCATCGCGCTGCTGATGCTGGTTTTCATCGTGCCGCGCCTGGCACGATCGGCACGGCTTGAGGTGACGCGACTTGATTTGCCGATCGATATAACGGCCGGCGGTGGAATTTTTCTTTTGATCCTTTTCGTGGTTGGTTTTGCAGCCTGGAACACCGGGAACAACCTGCTGTTTCTGGTCTTCTCGTTGTTGGTCTCTACATTGTTTGTCGGCGGCGCAGCAGCGCGAGCGACGTTGCGCGACCTGATCGTGTCCGCGCGGTTTCCGGACCACATTTTCGCGGGCGATCCGGCTCCCGTAATAGTTACGCTTAAGAATGCCAAGCGGTTGTTGCCGTCATTTTCAATACTGGTTGCATCGCGTGGTCCATCACACACGAATGAACGCAAGCGAAAACGCAAAGTGAGATATGCGAAACGCGCGCTAGCTTATTTCACTTATGTCCCGCATCACGCCGCCGCGGAACAGCGCATCGAGCAGGTTTTCCAAAAACGTGGGCATGTGCTGATAACCGGGTTTGAGCTGTCGACGTTATTTCCATTTGGCTTCTTTCGTTTCCGGCGGCGTTTGCGCGCGCGCGACGTGGATATCGTTGTTTATCCGAAGCCCGAACCGGTAGGCGACGCGCTGCATTTGCTGCCGACCATGGCGGGACAAATGGTTTCCGCTCGTCGTGGTGTCGGGCAAGATCTTTTTTCTCTAAGAGACTATCAGCCCCAGGACGATCTGCGTCACATCGATTGGAAAGCTACAGCACGTTCGCGTCATCTAACGGTGAGGGAATTCACTGCGGATGATGAACGGCGCATCACGATCGTGCTTGACACTGTTATTCATGGAGCGGACGACGAGGACTACAGCGAAAGATTTGAGCAAGGGATCGTTCAGGCCGCGTCGTTGTTGAAACACTTTATCGACGAGCGCGCCGAAGTGCGATTGGTTCTGGATGACGATGTTGGCCCCTACGGAAAGGGAATCAATCATCTGTACGCTTGTCTGCGCAGATTAGCGGTGGTGACCCTGCACAGCAGCAACGTTACTGGGGATTACGCGGTGTCGATTAAGGTTGTCGATCAGAAAACGAACTTGAACCAGGATTACGCCATCATTCTGACGGGCGCAGCGCCGGGCTCAATTCCGGCGAGTATTTGGCGAGCGTCGTTTGTGATTCATATCTAATTTGCTGTCAGCTGAAAGCTCTCAGCTTATAGGGCAGGCTTGAATACAAACCAGTTGCCATTTCCCGTCGCGCCTCGCATAAACATTTAACACCTTGTAGTGACCACTGTAATCGTGGCCCTGGTAATACCATTTCGCTGAGTCGGTTCCCACGACAATAGCCGTGTCGCGCCATATGCGAACACTGAGATTTTCGCGCGAGAGGTATTCAACCTTCACGTCTCCTGAAATCACATCGCCGACGAACTGGTCGCGGTCGTCGCCTTCAAATGGATAAGCCCACAGAAAATCGTCGGCCATTATTTCATTCAAGACTGCTACATCGTGACGGACGAGTGCCTTCATCCACTCATCATTAAGTTGCAGTAGAAGGTTTTCAGTTTCTGCTCTGGTGAGTTCAGTGCCGGATTGGCGTGACATTGGAGTTACCGTCCATCGTTCTTGGAAGGTCTAGTAACTGAATTATGTAGCGCGCTTTTACGCCATAATACGGCCGCAGTCAATATGTTTCGGAGCGTCGGTAGTATGGTAACTTCAGGTGTTCTCTGTACATCCTCAGAATTTCTTTGTGCTTCTGTGGTGGATTCTGTCAGGTCACTGAGTCCACCTCTGAAGCACAAAGGTCACAAAGTTTGCCACAACGGAGTTCAGATTAGGACGCTACCGGGGCGCCTTCGACAAAATCGAGAATTGCCTTCGCTGCCTCTTCACCACTGCGTACACAATCAGGTAATCCAACACCCGCATAAGCGTTCCCCGCCAGTGTCAGACCGGGTAACGAACCAACGCGCTCATGAATCTGAGCGACCCGTTGCAGGTGGCCCAATTCGTACTGCGGCATCGCTTTGGGCCAGCGCGAAATTTCGCTGAATAGAGGTTGGCTTCTTATTCCGAGTAATTCTCGCAGATCGGACTGCACTGCTTTTACCATTTCTTGATCTTCCAGTTGGAAATTTTCAAGCTGCAAAGCGCCGCCAACGAATGCGCGCAAGAGCACATGATCCGCCGGGGCGCGATTCGCAAACTTCACACTGCTGAAAGAACAGGCGATCAACGATCGCTTTTCGATAAAAGGAACTACAAAGCCGAAGCCATCCAGCGGATGTGAAATATCTTCTCGGCGGTAAGCAAGATTAATGGTGGCGCTCGATTCGTAGTTAATGCCATTCAATAGTCGGGAAAGCGTCGCATCTGTTTTGGACAGCAACGTTGCCGAAACATACGCCGGCAGGGCCAGGCAGACTGCGTCGAACATCAGCCCTTCATTCTTTGCTGCGATTCGCCATTGACCAGCAACGCGATCGAAGTCAACAGAAGTAATCTCTTTGCCTAAGAGAATTTCGGCGTCGCCCAGACTCGCCGCCACAGCGTCGGAGAAAACTCTCATCCCACTATCAAACGAAACGAACAGGCCATAGCGAGCACCTTTGGTTTTCTCGCTCGATGCGTTTTTTGTCAGGCGTTTGCGCAAACCGCGAATGACGCTGCCGGCCTCGCGTTCCATTTCCAGAAAGCGCGGCATCGTTGCCTGCAAGCTCAAAGTCTCTGGGTTCGCTGTGTAAATGCCGCCCACCATCGGCTGCGCGACCCGCTCCAAAGCTTCCTTTCCCAGACGACGCCGAATAAACGCAGCCAGACTTTCGTCGTCGCGACCATTTGTTTTCTTCGCCGGCAGAACGAGGTCGAGCGCCATGCGCGCTTTGGCGGGCCAGCTGACGATTTCGCTGTTGATGAAAGGCCAGAAGCGCGCTGGGGCAATCAAGTGAAAGTCTGCGGGGATAGGAATGAGGCGACCGTTTCGAACAATGAAACTTCTTCGATGATTCGCGTTGGTGGGCTGAAGGCGAGAAGTCAACTCGAGTTCTTCTACGAGACGCAGCGCATCGGGCTTCTCTGTCAGGAATGAATCAGGTCCGCGCTCTAGAAGAAATCCGTCACGCTCTGTCGTATCGATAATTCCGCCCAGCCGATTTGCAGACTCAAAAATTGTGATCTGCAACGGAAGATTCGATTGCGCTGACAGCTGCTTTACGCGGTGCCCCGCCGCAAGCCCGGCGATGCCTCCACCGATAATTGCCACTCGCTTCATTTATTTTGTAAGCAACAATCCGTAAAGCAACGTTCGTCGTTTGGCGCCATCTTGCCCGCAAAACGGGCAGTCACGCCTGGCTGTGTGCGTTCCAGAATCAACTCACGAATCATGTCAATGAATAGAGAATGAGTGCCGGCTGTTGCCGCCCGCCGCATAGTGATTCCAAGTTGTTCACAAGTTTCGCGGGCCATCATGTCAAGATCGTAGATCACTTCCATGTGGTCGGAAACAAAACCGATCGGCGCGATAACGACCTTGTTGACACCCTGGTTCTTTACCTCGCGAAGGTAATCGCAAATGTCCGGGCCGAGCCAGGGCTGCGTAGGTGGACCACTGCGACTTTGAAACACTAACCGCCATTGGTCAAAGCCAAGCGCCTCTGACACCAAGCGCGCGGTTTCGTTCAACTGAGATTCATACTCGCAATTCTGGGCCATTGAAAGTGGAATACTATGCGCAGTGAAAACCAGACGCGTGTTGCGTCCGTCGGGCTCAGAAAATGTTGCCAGCGCTGCGCGGATTTGTTCGACGTTCGCTTCAATAAAGAGCGGGTGATTGTAAAAGGCGCGAATCTTGTCCACCCGCGGCGCATCTTCACCGACGGTCTGTCTCGCACCGGCGATGTTTTCGAGATACTGGCGGCAACTCGAGTAGGAACTGTAGGCAGAAGTAACAAAAGCAAGTGCGTTGCGGACGCCATCGTCACGCATGCGTACAAGGGTATCGGCTAGCAGCGGATGCCAGTTCCGATTGCCCAAATAGATTGGCAGGTGTGGTCCTTCGGAACGTAGTTTCTCTTCGAGAGAAGCAATCAGCTTGCGATTTTGGCCGTTGATTGGGCTGACGCCGCCAAAAAGTTGGTAGTGCCTGGCGACTTGTAGCATGCGTTCGCGGGGAACGTTTTTGCCGCGCAAAACATTTTCCAGGAAGGGAAGAACATCCTCCATTCCTTCGGGTCCACCGAATGAAACGATCAGTAAGGCGTCGTAATTCATGGAATGTGGCAGTTAGCAGTGACTAGTGGCACAGACTTTAGTCTGTGTTACGCGTTGTTGTGAATTTCCAGACTAAATTTGTGCACTGAGATATACAGACTAGCGTCTGTTCCACCGATTACACAGACTAAAGTCTGTGTCACTGGTACACAGACTAAAGTCTGTGCCACACAGAGTGTGTGCACTACCTCGCGCTCATTTCGTGGACCATATCGACGAGGGCTATGACATTGTCCACCGGTGTTTCCGGCAAGATGCCATGACCCAGGTTGAAAATGTGACCCGGCCGCTGCGCTGCCTGATCCAAAATCCGTTTTGTTTCCTTGCGCAAATGATCCGCATTAGCGAAAAGAGCAACCGGATCCAGGTTTCCCATTACCGCCTTGTCGTAACCGATTCTTTGCCAACCCACATTCAAAGGCACGCGCCAATCGACACCGATTACCTGGCCGCCGCTTGCACTAATTAGATCCAGCAGTTCGCCCGTGCCTGTCCCGAAATGAATTACGGGCGTGCCAGGTTTGATGCCCGCAATCACGTTCCTGGTGTGTGGTAATACGTAATCGCGATAGTCATCAGGACTTAAGCAACCAACCCATGAATCAAACAACTGCAATGCCTGAGCCCCGGCATCGATTTGCGCGTCCAGGTATTTAATGAGCGCGCGCGAAATCAATGACAACATCGCGTGCCAGGCGCCGCTGTCGTTGTACATCAACGACTTTGTATGCACGTAATTTCTCGAGCCGCCGCCTTCGACCATGTAAGACGCCAAAGTGAAGGGCGCGCCCGCAAATCCAATTAAAGGCAGATCGGCGCGAAGCGATCGGCGCGTCTGTCGAATTGCTTCAAAAACAAAATCGAGTGCTGACACGTCTTCCAATTCAAGAAGCCGATCAACATCAGCAGTGGACCGAATCGGATTATGAATGACCGGGCCATCGCCTTTTGTAAATTCAAGCTCCAATCCCATCGGTTCCAGCGGCAGAAGAATATCCGCAAAGATGATGGCTGCGTCTACGCCCAAACGTTCAGCTGCGGTTACAGTAACCTCGGCCGCGAGTTCAGGTGTTTTGCACAACTCCAAAAATCCCACCCGGTCGCGTACCTCGCGATACTCCTTCATATAACGGCCGGCCTGTCGCATCAGCCAGATAGGCGTGAAAGGCACTACTTCTCTACGACAAGCGCGAAGGAATGCGCTGTTGTGCAGGTCTAGGCTCAAAATCGAGATCGGCGCGGGTTCGCTCAAGGTGCCTTTAGAACTTTCCGGGCTCGGCTTACGTTCAACCTGCGTCGCCCCGGTTTTCTACGCTGCCGTTTTGGTCACAAATCGAGAATCAGACTACAATAAAATCGCGAAACACAGGTAACGCACCGGGGTTTCGAGTTTTAATGAATTCCGGCCCGAACTGGTTAGTGATCCCGATTTTGGGTCCGCATAAAATTGCCACAATAGGCAGGTTTGCGGTGTTTGTTTCTTGAGAGCGGTGTAAATGAACGGACAAGCCCGAGCTTTAACAGATTTGATGCCAGCAGAAGAAATCGCGACTGTAGCGCCACCGCTCAGCTTCGATGAGGCATTTACGCTCCATCACCGTGCAGTCTTTCGGACTGCCTGTTCGGTGGTGCGCGATCCGGCACTGGCCGAGGACGTGACTCAGGAAGTTTTTCTTCGACTGCACCGGAATTTTGACTCGAAGCCGGGCGAGGATTTGTTACGCGCCTGGCTTTTGCGTGTCACTCTGAACGTGGCCCGCAACACAGTGCGCGGCATGACGCGGTCGATGACTCGGGATAACGAGTATCATAAAGAGAATGCCGGTGAAGGATGGTTTGCCGGACCAGACGAAGGTTATAGCCGCGGAATCGAAATCGAGCAGACGCGGCAAGCGCTGGATAAGCTGAAGGAACCGATGCGCAGTTGTCTTTTGCTGAGACACCAGGGACTTTCGTATCGCGAGATTGCTAATACGCTTTCAGTAAAAGAAACGAATGTGGGCAGCCTGGTGGCGCGCGGGCGAAAAGAGTTTGCGCGGGTTTATGGAAAAATCGGAGGCAGGAAATGAAAGAGTGTTTGCGAGAAGAAGTTATTCAAAGTTACTTGGATGGCGAACTTCAAGACCAGCAGAGCGAACAGGTTGCTGTTCACCTGGCCACATGCTCGAACTGCGCGAATCTCTCGCGCGAGCTGGAACAGGAAAATAATCTGCTGTCGGCGGCGCTGGTGCCTGAGTTTGAATTGGCGGTGCCAAGCGAGCAGCTGCGTCAACGTATTGACACGGCCATCGCATCGGAGCGAATTCAAGCTGCGGCTAACCATGCGAGCGGAATTCGCGGTTGGATCTCTTCCGTTTCAAATTTGTTTGCCTTCAATCCGCAGCGCGCTTTTGCATATTCCAGTCTGATGGTGATTCTCGGTTTTGGACTGATCATGGCGTTGGTGCGATTGCAGACGACTACGACACCCCTTATTGGTCCGCAGGTTGCGGTAGCTCCGACAGTGGAACAGCCACCAGTGACGGCATCATCTCCGGAAAACAACGTGGCCGCGGCGTCCAATGTCCTGGCAAATGACACTTCAAAAATTAACCGGTCCATCAGCCACCGGTCGCGATCAATTGCGCCCGCGAGTGTACCGCGCAATTCCGATCAGGTTGTCGCTAACCACGTGAAGTTACTGCCGGGCGAGCGCAGTTATTTGCAAACCATCGCGCAGCTCGATTCGAGCATCAATGCCGATAAGAGCAGGATGACGCCGGAAGTACAGGCTGAGTATCAAAGAAATCTGGCCGTGGTGGATCGCACGCTTGCGGTTGCTCGTACTGCCGCAAAAAGCAATCCCAACGATCCGGATGCAGCGGAGTTTATGTTCTCTGCTTATCAAAGCAAAGTCGATTTACTTAACACGGTTGCCGAAGCACGCGTCTTCGACAAGCAACCCTGAATTAGCGGTAATAATGACGTTTTATAAAGCCTTTATCGGTTTTCTCCTCCTGATCATTCCTGTCAGCCTCGTTCACGCCGAAGGCCGTCGCGCAAAAAACGGCACCCAGAAGATCGAGCGTTCGCTGGCTGTGGATCCCTCGGTCGTTATGTCGATGTGTGTCAATTCCGGCGGCATCGTCGTGCGCGGTTGGAACAAGAACGAGATTCTGGCGCGTTCCGCCGAAGTGGGACATATCGAGTTAAAGCGCGGCATGGAAACGAATGCGCAAGGGCTGCCGTCGAAAGTCGTGGTCTGGCTGTCCGATAAGAACGACGGGGCCGAGCCCGGTAAGAATGGCTGCCAGGCATTCGGAGATGTTGAGTTGATGGTGCCGCGCGGCGCCTCAATCTATTTGCAGACGGGTGACGGCGCAATTGATGTGGCTGACGTTGCTTCAGTCTATGCACGATCGGAAACAGGCGAGGTGTTGATCAAAAAGGCATCGCGTTCAGTCGAAGCGGTAAGTTTCAGCGGCGCTGTCACAGTTGAAAATTCCACCGGCCGGATGTCGCTTAAATCTGTAGGCGGCTCAATCACCGCGTCGAACCTACGGCCCAACGATGGCAACGATTGTTTCGAAGCGAGTACGATCAGCGGCGAGATTGACTTGGAAGACGTCGCCCATCAACAGCTGAGTGTTAAGACCACGAACGGATCGGTTGACGTGTCTGGACCACTTGCGGAACACGGCCAGTACACCTTCAACACGACAACAAGCGACATAACGTTGAGTATGCCGACTAATGCATCGTTCCGGTTAAGCGCGCGTATCGCCAG
>DATENN010000261.1:0-2660 GCA_035275045.1 Pyrinomonadaceae bacterium | reverse complement strand
CCGGTCAACGACTGACGCTCACACGCTTAATCGATACTCGCAACCTGGAACCCGGCGAGTATCAGATTCAGGTCCGCATTCGCGATCAGGTTTCCGGTGAAACGATCACACCCGCTGCGACTTTCACAATCGCGCCTTAGTCATCGCTTCGCGAATGAACTGTTCGACTTGATTCAGGTACTGCTCGCCGGCTGCACCAAACACAACGTGACCGGCGCCAGGAACAATTAATAACTTTTTCGGCTCGTTTGCAGACGCAAAAAGCAGGTGTGCTTCCGCCGTTGGAATCGTCCGATCCGGATCACCATGCGCGATTAGAATGGGGGATCTTACGTTGGTCAGCTTGCGAGCTGATTCGAAACGATTCTTGCCAAGAAAGTGAAGGAACTGCGGCAACCACGGCAGGGCGGCCGTGGCAACCGAGCTCGCGGAGCTGAATCCAGACTCAAGCACCACAGCACCAAAGTTTCCACGTGAAGCAACGTCAGCAACTATCGCTGTCCCCAGTGAGTGCCCATAAAGAACTACGTGTTCCGGACGCGCCTTCTTCTGGTTTATGACAAACGCTACTGCCGCATCGCCATCCGCATAAAGCTCGGATTCCGCGGACGCAACTCCCTCACTTGCGCCATACCCACGATAGTCGAAAAGCAAAACGTCGAACCCCTGTTTTGCAAATCGTTGGGCCAACCAGCTTACGTTTCTGATGTTGCCGCCGTTGCCGTGAAAGAAGACGATGGTGGCGATTTCAGGTCCTGACTGACTTTCGAAGTACCAACCGTTTAGACGAGTCCCATCCGCGGAGTTGAACCAGACGTTCTCTGCGCCTTCAGGAGTAAACTGCCTCTCAGCCGCGGTCATACGGTCGGGGCGGAACGTCATCAACGATTCCAGCCACCGCAGTCCGTACACAAAAGCGGCGCATCCCAGAAACAGCGCAATCGCCGCTCCAATCAATCGTTCACGGGTGAAAACCCTGCGATTCGCCAGAAAACGTCGCTCAGCAAGCATGGTGAATACTACGTGGGAGAGCACCTTTCAGGTTCCGCAGATGAGACCTTCGCTCTCAAATGCTAAGATTGATTCGCATGGACAAAGCGGTTCAGTTAACTGGACTTACTCAGCCGGAATTGGTCTCATTCGTCGAAACATTGGGCGAACCGGCCTATCGTGGCCGCCAGCTCTTCGCGGCGCTGCAACACCGTCGTTTGCGCAGTTTTGACGACATCACCGACCTGCCAAAAGACTTCCGAGCGCGACTAAATCAGGTCGCCCGGGCCGCGACTCTTAAAATCGAATCGCAGTACACTTCCACCGATGGCACCCGTCGCTACTTGATGAAAACCCACGACGGACTGCCGGTCGAAACTGTTTTCATCCCCGAAGAACGCCGCGACACCATCTGTTTTTCATCGCAATCGGGATGTCCACTGCAGTGCACTTTCTGCCTAACAGCCCAACTCGGCCTGCTGCGCTCATTGACCGCCGGCGAGATCGTCGAACAGATCCAGATCGCTTTGAACGATGCTTACGGAACCGGCGTAAAACCGCCGCGCGGCACGAACCTCGTCGCAATGGGAGCCGGTGAGCCACTGCTCAATCTTGAAGAGCTCTTGAAAGCGTTGCGCGTAATGTCCGATCCCCAGGGCCTACACATCGTTCCGAATCGCGTCACCGTATCGACAGCCGGAATAGTGCCGCGCATTTTAGAACTGGCCAAAACTTCGGACCGTCCGCACCTCGCGATTTCACTGGCCGCGCCCACCGACGAACTGCGCAACGAGCTAATGCCAATCAACAAGCGCTGGCCACTTGAAGAACTTCTCAGCGCCTGCAAGGCGTTTGAAAAAACATTGAAGCCCGGCGAGCTGCTCACTTTTGAATACGTAATGCTCGATGGCGTCAACGATTCCGACGAGCAGGCGCGCCAGCTTGCCAATCTGCTCAACCGCCACAGCATCAAAGCAAAAGTAAACCTGATCCCGCACAATCCAGCGGACCCGCTTCCCTATCAACCGTCAAGCGACGAAACTGTGCAGCGTTTCAAAAACATCCTCGAATCGAAAGGGATTCATGCTTACGTGCGGCGACCGCGCGGGCGAGATATTTTTGCGGCGTGCGGGCAACTGGCGGCGCGAGAAGGCACACTTAGTAATCGCATTCAAACCACTCTGGTCGGAGCTAGTAACTAAATGATTAAACATTCTCGGATATTTTCGTTAATCGTCCTTCTCCTGCTTCCCGCAACTCTTTACTCAAAACCGGCGCCGCAGTCTGCGTCGGATGTAAACATCAGCGGTGCGGTAGCTCCTGACAAGACCAAGAAAGGCCGTAGCGTGCGCGCCACCGTCGTGATGGATATTCCTCACGGACTTCATGTGCAGTCAAACAAACCTCTGGACAAGTTTCTTGTCCCCACAAAGCTCGACGTCGAAACGCCTTCGGGTATGAATGTTGGTCCAATCTCTTACCCGCGTGCGGTGATGCGGAAGCTAAAATTCTCCAAAGGTAATGTGGCCGTTTACGAAGGCAAGGCGATGATTCGTTTCAACGTTACCGTGCCGGCCAACTACTCCGGCGGATCCGGAGAGATCAAAGGCAAGCTTCGCTTCCAGGCGTGCAACGACGAATCTTGTTTTCCGCCCGTGACGCGCGAAGTA
>DATENN010000260.1:0-4395 GCA_035275045.1 Pyrinomonadaceae bacterium | reverse complement strand
CCACTTTTCGAGTGAACGATTCAGAAACAGAAAAGAGAAAGTGGCCATCGCGATTATTGGCAAAAAGCTGATGGCGATGAAATAGATCAACAGACGCGTTTTGATCTTCGAGCCGAGTTGTCGCTCGTGACGCTCGCGGCGCAGCTTCAGCAGGTTCCGAACGAAGATGAACGAGAAGACAACGAACGCCACGAAGTTAAGGGTCGACAGCGCGTACAGCAGAACCGTATCCGCCGCAGTGTCGGGCGGCACGATGGTCCAAAGCCACAACTGCTGTGAAATGATAATCGCCAGCAGCAGCAATACCGTGATTCCGAGTGCCCACAGCAAAATACGCCGCCGTCGCGTAAGCCGGACAGGCTCTAAGTTTTCCTCATTTTCGCCCGGATTTCTCATGCAGGAAGTGGTCTAAGTCTAACATAGCGTTTCGGCGTGGGCATTTGGCGTGGTGACGTGCTTCGGTCGCGTGGTTCGTTCCATAAAAAGCCAATCTTCGACTAGAATCGCCGTCCATTTCGAGGACCAAAAATCAAGCTGATGACTTCGCATGAAGTTTTTATTAACGACGCTGGACGTTTGCGCAGCGGCTGGCGCTTGCTGGCGTTCGTTTTCATCTACTTGTGTCTGCTGCTTCTGCTAGGCAGTGTGATACGGATCGGCTACGTGGTCGCGAGGCAACTGTCACCAGCGCGCGACTTTGGAATCTTCGTTCCCGATCTGATTTTTAGGCACCTGCTGCTTGCTTCAGCACTTATCGCCGGGTACGTCTGTGCCCGTTGGCTTGAAGGACTGCCGTGGCGCTCTTTAGGCGTAACTTTTCACGAACGATGTTGGCGCGACTTTTTTATTGGATCGATTGTCGGTATTGCATCGCTGGCAGTGGCGGCGGTGATAGCAACATTCGCGGGCGGACTCAGTTTCACCATCTCTCCTCGTACGCTGTGGGGTTCAGTCGTACAAACTTTGATTTTGTCTGCAGTGCTGTTTGTTTGTGCCGCACTTGCAGAGGAATCGTTGTTCCGCGGTTACCCATTGCAAACACTGGTGCGCGCGCGTCTGGCAATCTTCGGCGTTTTGTTGACGTCGATCGCTTTTGCTTCGATTCACATGAGTAATCCCAATTTCACGCAGGGATTGCCCTACGTCAATCTGCTGCTCGCCGGCGTTTGGTTGTCGATTGCATACCTGCGCACGCGAAGTCTCTGGTTGCCCCTCGGCATTCACTGGTCGTGGAACTGGGCCCTTGGCTCGCTGTTTGGTTTACCGGTCAGCGGCATTAGCTCGATCGCGCCGCATCCCCTGCTGCACGGAACGGATTTAGGACCCGCCTGGCTTACCGGCGGCGGTTACGGAATTGAAGGCGGCCTGGCCGCAACGGCTGCGCTCGTTGCTTCAACCATCTTTATTTGGCGAACAAAGTTAGTCTCGCCGGCAGCTGAATTACTTCAGCTCACAGCTCACGAGAACCCAACCGCTCGGAAACGCGTAACAAACTCCGAATGAAGCCGGAATATTGAATGTTTTCGCGTGGTTCGTTGTTAACACTCCAGTTCTCTCTCCCGTCTTAAGCGTGTCAGGACAGCACCGCTGGAGATTCAAGCTTACTAAGAACGAAATGTATGAACTCGAAGCGACGGCGGATAGCGTTTTCATGACTGGTCAAGGCACAGCCGCGACAGCTCGTGAAAGTCCGGAAGTTGAAACGGTCCGCGCCGTGCTCAACGGTGATCGCGAAGCTTATGGTGCTCTTTACAAGCTCTACGCGCCGATGGTCCACGGAATTCTGCTGGCGCGCATGCCGCGAGCGGAAGTTGAAGATATGGTGCAGGAAATTTTTCTTCATGCACTGAAGAAGCTTCACACTTTGCGCGACGCAAATGCGTTTGGAGGTTGGATCGCGATGATCGCCAGGAACCGGGCAATGGATTTTCATCGAACGAGCAGAGAAACCGTTGAACTCGATGAGAGACAGGGCGCGGCCGATTCGTCGCAGTCTCGAGCCAGAGAAGTTCTGGCAATCATCGCAACTTTGCCTGAAGCATATCGAGAGACGTTGGTGCTGAGATTGGTTGAAGGAATGACCGGCCCTGAAATAGCAGCGAGAACCGGATTGTCGTCGCCGTCCGTGCGCGTCAATCTTCATCGGGGAATGAAATTGTTGCGCGGACAGCTCGGGCTACGGGAGGACCAATGAACGACGATTATTTGTGGGACCGAAGCGGTGACCCGAACGAAGAGGTTCAAGCCCTGGAAGAACTGCTGGGAACGCTGCGTTACCAGCCGGCCGAACTGCCCATACCCGATAACGTTCGAATCGGTCGCCAGCCGATCGCTTATCGAATCGCGGCGATCGCGGCCGCTGTCGCGCTCGTCGCTGTAGCACTCGGCCTTTGGCGCATCGTGCAGAACCCCCGTCAGGTCGAGACGGCGAAGTTACAAGGGCCAGTAACAGCGCCGGCCATTCCTGTGCCTGCTGCATTGCCCGCTACGGAAAAAACTCGGCCGGAAATTCAGCCTGTTCATAAAAACGAACCTAATGGCAGTTCGCACATCAGACCGCGTGTTCGCGTGCGCCACATTCCCTACACCGGACCACGGCTTAGTGCCGAAGAAATTGCCGAAGCGGAAGCTGCGAAGCAACAACTTTTGCTCGCGCTGCGGGTAACCAGCGCGAAACTGAACTGGATACAAAAGCGAACTTTAAACACTGTTCCCGCAAACCTAATACGCAATCAACACAAGATAGGATGACGCGATGATGAAACTAATTTACTCAACTTCAATCAGGTTCCTATTGAGCATCGTTTTTGTCGCAGTTGCGACTGGCGTGGTCGCAGCTCAGGACCCGAAACTACAAACCGTCGCCCTGGACCATCTTTCGTCAAAAGCGAATCAGACGCTCGATGTGAACATCGATGAGCACCTCATTCAGTTGACCGCCAAGTTCCTGTCTACCAAAGAACCGGACGAGGCGAAGATCAAAGAAATCGTCAACGGTCTTAAGGGTATTTACGTGAAGAGTTTTCAGTTTGAGAACGAAGGCGAGTATTCCGCGGCCGATGTCGAGGCGATCCGCAGCCAACTGCGCGGGCCCGCCTGGAGCCGCGTGGTGAATTTCTTCAGCAAAAAAGAAGGCAGCGTCGAGGTCTATTTGATGACAGTCGGAACACACGTTAGCGGTCTCGCGGTGCTTGCATCAGATCCGAAAGAGCTCACGATCGTCAACATCGTCGGGCCGGTGGATCTCGAAAAACTGACGCAACTTGAGGGGCAATTCGGTATTCCCGACCTCGAAATTGAACCCGCCGCCAAACCGGTGCGCAAGAACTGAGGTGGACCATGAATAAACTAACCCTTGCGGTCCTGGTTTCTTTGCTATGCGGTCATTTATTCGTCGCGGCCGCCGTTACACCCGCGGTGGAAAACGACTTCGATGAAGTTGTAAAGGTTATTGAACAACACTATCACGTTAAGCATAAGAGTCTGCCGTTCCTCGCGCGCACCGGAATAAAAGCCGCGACGACGGCGGCTAAATTGGCGGGCGGCCGCAAACGACAGATCGCCGAAGCAGGCAGCGTAAAGATCGCCTACTTTGAAAATCAGGAATTCACCTCGGCCGGCGCCGCAGAGTTCAGACGAAATTTGAAGGCCGCATTAATCCCCGAATGGGTGCCTTTTGTTCAGGTGCTTTCGCCCGATGAAGAGTTACAAAACTACGTTTTCCTGCGCGAAGCCCGCGAGAAATTCAACTTACTGGTCGTGACGATCGAAAAACACGACGCCACGGTTGTTCAGGTTGATGTTTCGCCGCAGACCCTCGCGCGCCTGATGCAAAACCCCAACGACATTGGCAAAAGCATCACCGACGAAGTTACAACCGCAGACAATTAGAGGAGTTCGTCAATGAAATCAGTTCCCCATTTAACCCCTCGGTCCTGGCTATTCGCTCTACTGGTCATCGCATTTGCGACCAGTGCCGTGCTTGCTCAGGAGGCGTCGCCCCCGCCTGGCCCAGAGGTCGCCGATACCATTCGCGTAAAGACGCGTGTTGTTTTCGTCGATGCGCTGGTCAAAGACAAACGCACCGGCGTGCCCATTTCGGATCTCAAGCCCGAGCATTTTCAGATACTGGACGACGGTAACGCGCGACCGATTTCTTATTTCACGCGCGAGGGGCAAGCGCGCAAACCGCTCGCACTGATTCTCATTCTCGATTTGCGCGAGGATGGCGCCGGCCGCTTTCTGAAGAACCCGGAGATTCTCAAAACGATGGCGGACGAATTGGCGAAACTGTCGCCGCAGGATGAGATCGCGATCCTCGCCATGAATATAGGCGAAGATGAAAAGCGAGTGTGGGTTTCAGGCTTTACTCGCGACCTCAATCAGCTCGTAGCG
>DATENN010000259.1:0-9801 GCA_035275045.1 Pyrinomonadaceae bacterium | reverse complement strand
AATCAGCATTCATCTCTTTCACGTCACAAATAAAATACGGTGCGTAATGAACGGCGTCGACGAGGGCCAAAGCGCCGGCATTGTGAGCGACTTCGACCGCGCGGCGGTAATCACTGACGGTGCCGAGCGCGTTACAGCCCGCGCCGAAGGCCACCACTTTTGTTTTCTTCGTTACCAGGCGCTCGAAATGATTCCAATCAAGCTGGCTCGTTTCCGGATCAAATTGAGCTGACTTGAGAGTCACACCACGCTCCTTAACCAGTGCCTGCCAGGGCGCAATGTTGGCGTGATGCTCGAGTTCTGTAGTAACGATTTCATCTCCCGGGCCCATGGTGCGTCCCAGCGCGCGCGAGAGGTGATAAATCATCGTGGTTGTATTCGGGCCAAAAACAATCTCATCCGAGCCGGCATTCAGAAAATCCGCGAACGTCTCTCGCGCTGATTCAATAATCGCATCGGTCTCGTGACTGGTCGGATATTCCCAGTGCGTGTTGGCGTTGTGATGCAGCAGGTAATCAGAGATGGCGTCCACGACGACGCGGGGAGTTTGCGTACCGCCGGCCGCATCAAAATAAGCAACCGGGAATCCATTATGAATGCGTCCCAGCGAAGGAAACGCCCTTCTGATTTGTTCCGTGGTGCTAATCGGCGTGGTCGATTGAGGTGCGGTCATACTCATGGATCTGTCTCGCAGCGTAGCGCAGATGCTACCAGAAAAAATCTCAAACCTGCTATTCCGTTAATCCGAGATCAGAGGCACTCTGCTTGCACAAAGAACCACTGCAGCATGCAGGCCTAAGAAAAACGGCTCTGTCTGAGCCGGAACCGAACGCCTGAAACGCATGAGTGTACGCGAAGCCAACATAACTTCGTGGAAACTATATTTTCAAGTGCTAATCCGGAGGACTTATGGCAAGGCAAACTAATCGAAAGCAAACGAAGAAACCCGGCACTGCGAAGACGGAAAAGCCCGAAGAGGCTAACGACCTGGTGTCTCAATTAGCGGCCGCGCCCACGACGTTGATGAAGGTCTTTGGCGAGGAGATGAATAGATTGGGACTCAGCCGTGACTGGCTGAAATCGATGAAGAATGAATTCGATCCCGGGATTTGGACACCTCAGGTCGAGATGTTCGAGCGCGACGGCGAACTGGTAGTGCGCGCCGATTTACCCGGACTGACCAAAGACGACGTGAACGTCGAGCTCGGCGACGGCGGTATTACGATTGAAGGTGAGCGCCGCACCGAGAAAGAAGAGAAGCGCGAAGGCTTCTATCACAGCGAGCGCCATTACGGAAAATTCTATCGCCGGCTGCCGCTGCCCGAAGGAACCAACGTTGCCGACGCCAGCGCAACCTTCCGCGATGGTGTTTTGGAAGTGACCATGGAAGCTCCGAAGCGCATGGACTCGAAACCCCGTCGCTTGTCGATTCGAGAAGAATCACCGGCCCAGGCGAAAAGCAAAGCGGCCTAACCAACACGATTGAAAAAGGAGAAACCTAATGAAATGCAGTGAAGTCATGACCAAGGATCCCAGTTGCTGTGTACCCACGGACACGGTGTTCGAGGCCGCGCAACTGATGAAGACTGAAGACGTCGGACCGATTCCGATCGTCAAGGACAAGGACTCGAACAGGCTTGAAGGCATCGTCACCGATCGCGATCTGGCCTTGAAAGTAGTTGCTGAAGCGCTGGATCCGAAGACAACCACGGTACAGGACGTGATGACCACCAGCGTTATCAGTTGCCGCCCGGACGATAACGTCAACGAAGTGATCGCACTGATGGAGGAACATCAGATTCGACGAATTCCCATCGTGGACTCAAGTGATCGGCTGGTCGGAATCATCGCCCAGGCCGACATCGCGACGCGAATGGAGGCGCCGAAGAAGACTGCTGAAGTCGTTGAGTCGATTTCGCAGGCCGCTTCGACGGGAGCTTGATTCCCGGAGCTTGATTGTAAGAGCAGCAAATGCTCAGGCGAATCAATCTCAGCGCCGCAGTCGCCGTCTTGATTTGTTTCTTTCTGCCGTGGATCCAGGTGAGCTGTGGTCGCGCCAGTGAGACAATGAGTGGGTTCAGTCTGGCGCGGGACCAACATCCCTTGCTGTGGCTGATCCCGCTGTTGATGTTGGCGGTGCTGACTGTCGGTCTGCTGAGGGCCTGGAAAGAACAGCCGAAGGTGGCCGCGATTGTTTGCGTTATCTCGGGCGTGGCCACCGCGCTGCTCATGAATCGCGAACGACTGCGAGTTTACGATAACGCGGGCCTGGTTCCGGTGCGGCTGACCGGCTGGTTCTGGTTATCTTTGATTGCGGCGCTGGCGATTGTCGGCACCGCCGTTGGTTTGCTTGTGCGACGCCCTCAGCCCGATTAAGAACTATGGCACTATCACTTAAACCCGAACGCCTGAGACGCTACAAGGATGTTGTGGCGCTCTTCTTTAAGTACGGACGCGGAGATCTGGTTCAGCAGACGGGCCTTACCACGGCTCCAGTCAACCAGGACACCGCGCTTCAAACAACAACGCAACCTAAAGCTGAAGAGCTGGCTGACGATCTCGAGCGGCTTGGCCCAACCTTCATAAAGCTGGGCCAGTTGCTCTCAACTCGTGCCGACTTGCTCCCCGCCCCTTATCTGGAAGCCTTGGCGCGACTCCAGGATCGGGTCGAGCCTTTTCCGATTGAGGAAGTCGAGCAAATCGTCTCGTCCGAGCTGGGTGGACGTATTTCCAAGTTATTTTCGGAATTCGACCGTGAGCCGGCGGCGGCGGCCTCGCTGTCCCAGGTCCATCGCGCGCGCATGCGCGACGGCCGCGCGGTAGTCGTTAAAGTCCAGCGGCCGAATATCCGCGAGCAGATCGTCGAGGACCTCGAAGCGCTGGAGGAGGCTGCCGGTTTCATCGACAAGCACACTGACGTAGGTAAACGTTATGAATTCAGCGGTATGCTGGCCGAACTGCGTCGCAGTCTCCTGCGTGAACTCGATTTTCAAAAAGAAGCGAGCAACCTGCTTCGTATGCGGTCGAGTCTCCGCGAGTTTGAAAACCTCGTGGTACCCGAACCGATTGAGGACTACACCACTTCGCGCGTCCTCACCATGGAGTACATCTCCGGCAGAAAGATCACGGACATCAGTCCGCTGCGCTTAATGGAGATCGATGGCATGGCGCTGTCGGAAGAGTTGTTTCGCGCTTACCTGAAACAAATCCTGGTCAAGGGCTTCTTCCATGCTGATCCGCATCCCGGGAATATTCTACTAACCGATGACAACCGCATTGCCCTGATTGATCTGGGTATGGTCGGGCATGTGAGTGGCCGATTTCAGGAGAATCTTCTGCGTTTGTTAGTCGCGATTAGCGAAGGACACGGAGAGGAAACTGCGCAAATCGCAATCAGGATGGGCGAGGAAAAGCCAAATTTTGAAAAAATGGAGTTTCAGAATCGGGTCGCGAACCTGGTGGCTCGTCACGCTGATTCGACGCTTGAACAGATCGATGCCGGCCAGGTGGCGCTGGAAATTACGCGCATCGCCGGCGACTGCTGGTTTCGCATGCCCCCGCAATTCACCATGATCGCGAAGGCCCTGCTGAATCTTGATCAGGTGGTTTACACGCTGGCGCCGAATTTCGATCCGAATGCCATCATCCGCGAGGAAGCATCGCAAATTCTTACACGCAAGATGACGGAAAGCGTTGACTCCGGGAGCATTCTGAGCCGGATCATCGAAGTGAAAGAGTTTGTTGAGCGGCTGCCCAACCGCGTTAACAAAATTCTCGATGCAGTGGGCAATAACGAGCTGAGTGTCAAAGTAGATGCCATCGATGAAAAAGTCGTACTCGACGGGCTGCAGAAAGTCGCCAACCGCATAACCCTTGGATTGATCCTGGCGGCACTTATTGTGGGCGCGGCCCTTATGATGCGAGTCGAGACTTCTTTTAAGATCTTCGGCTATCCGGGTCTGCCGACAATTTTCTTTCTGCTGGCGGCGATTTCCTCAGTGGTTCTGATTGGCAGCATTGTCTTTACCGATGAGAAGCCAAAAAAGAAGAGGGAAGATGAGTGAGGCTGTGTTTCTTTAACAACTTAAAGGAATCTTGCCAACTTACATCGCCTCTCGCCGCCCCTCTTTACGCAGCTTCCTTCTTCAGCAACTGCACCAACGCCTTTTCCGCCGGATGGAGAGTCTTCCCGCGATAAGAAATTAGTTTTTCCAAACTTACAAAGTATTTGCGGATGGTCGTGCCTTTTTCGAAGGCGGCAATCACTGCGGGGCAGATATACGAGCTGCGGCACACGGCCGGAGTGTTTCGCAAGGCTTCTGCCGTTTCGTTAATGGCGGCGACGATCTTGCGCTCCGAAGTCAGGCCGTCCTCCTTGTCCAAGTCGCGCGCCAAAACGCAGGCGCAAACCAAGGTGCCGGCCCAGGTGCGAAAATCCTTGGCGCTGAAGCGATGGCCCATCACTTCGCGAATGTAGTCATTGATGTGCCGGGCCGTTATGTCGACCAACTTACCGTCTCCGTTTTGGTATTTGAAGACACGGCGATTGGTATAGCGCAGCAGCTCTTTGATCAAACCCACTACCTGCCGATCTCTGAGTTCCGAATGGTGTTCGACTCCAGACTTTCCGCGAAAATTAAAACTGATTGTCTTGCCCTTAACGCTGACATGACGGGGCCTGAGCGTGGCGATACCGTAACTCCCGTTTTCGTTTGCGTATATTTCACTGCCGGGTCGCAGGAAATTGGTCGAAAGTATGCGTAGGATGCCCGCCAGCACGCGCTCGCGCGCGAGTCCGTCCTTGCGTAAGTCCCGCGCGATGGCGCTGCGGAGAGCGGGCAGGCTTTCTGCGAAATGGATCAAGCGCACGAATTTCTTTCGTTCGCGTTGCTTAACGTGATTGTCGTGATAGAGGTATTGCCAGCGGCCGGCGGCGTCTTTGCCGATTGCCTGAACCCGGCCCGTCGCGGCCGGGTTGACCGCGACATCGGTCCAGGCGGGTGGAATTTTCAACTGATCGATGCGAGCCAGGTCATCTTTGGTGACCTTGCTCGCGTTGACCGATCGGTAGCGGAAACCACGTTTTGGCGATCCGATACGAATAATACCTGTGGCTTGGATCCGCTCGATCGTAGTCATAGAAAAATGGGCGCCTCGGGCCTATGTGCATCCTCGCAGTAGAAAGATGAAGAGTAAGACACTTACCGGCACACCCATCACCCACAGGATGATGTAGCCGATTTTACCTGTTTGGTTTCTAAACTTTCGCATGGGATAACTCCTCTCGGTGGAGGTTTGTCCTTATTGATTTGGACCACTGCCCTGGCTAAGGACCTTTGAACTAGTCACCTTGCCGGCGGAATCCAGCACCAACTCAATGACCGCGCCTGTGGTGTCCTGCACTCTGCGTACGATTTGCCCGCTGCTGTTGGTCGTTTCGCCAATGACCTTCAGACTTGAAACATTGCCGACGGTTTTGGAATTAACAACTTTGCCGGTTGTGTCCAACGTTTTCTCGAGAATGTTGCCGGTAGTGTCCACCGTGCGCTGAACGGTCTGACCCAAAGTATTCACCGTTTGACTGAGCACGCCGCCGGGCTGTAGCGCAGTGTTGGCAACGTTCCCTACCGTGCCTACTGTGGTATCGACGCTCTGCAGCAACCGTTCAAGTATCTGCGGATTGCGATCGATTGTGGTCAACGTTCGATCGATGATTGCGGCGACATTGTCCAGCCTGACCTTCAACAGAACCTCGGCCTTCACGCCTTTTATTGTGAGTTTCACTTTGTCGATGCCGACGTCGGCGCCTGCACTAAGCGCCAGTAGATTCGCCAGCCGCGCGTCCAGCGAAACTTTCGCTTTCAGGTTGTCGACTTCCAAATTAATCTCGTCTACCGAAAGGTTCGGAACATCAAGCAGCACGTCCGGGTCTCCGCTTGCAGCCGACTGCCGGCGTCGCTCGCTTGCGGCTTCCTGACGCCTTTGGTCCTCCTGGGAAATTGGCCGCACAGGTGTGACCGGCGTTGGACTCGGTCGCGGCTGCTGTTGATTCGTGCGCGTACTATTACTGGTAATGGACGCATCACGCGTCCCTGTGGTCGTGGGCTGGGCAAGAACTGTTGCGCCGCTTAGCAGGAAGACGGCGACCAACACTCCAATAAAGTTTAGCTGTCTCATGGATTCCTCCGAAAGTGTTCTGACGATACGTGCCGAGGGCTTTTCACTTCATTTTTCGCGCGGGGTGGTGGGGACTCGGAGGATGTTGAGAATAGTTTGCAACGAACCACGGAAACGAACTTTGCCGGTCACGTTCCGCAAAGTCACATCGATTGATGATGCGCGCACCGAAACACCTACTTGAACTCTGATGTCTTTTTGATGGCCCGTCGCAATCTCAAGTGCGGTTGAAGCTTGAAAGTCTTTCTCCTGGATGTGGCGTTCGGCGATGTTGAGTTCGAAGGTTTCATCAGCCTCTGTTTGCGTTCCCGCGGACGGCGGGGCCGGATTCTGCGCGGCGGCCGTCGACGCTGTTGCGCCGAGAAAAAGAGCGATCCCGAGCGACATTAGAAATTTCATCTTGGAGATCTCCGCACTGCCGGCGAGGGCGAGGGTTTCGGCTCGACCTTTGTGTTAGGACCGGTGTTTGGGGTTGAGTTCGTCCCTTGATCGATGGGTGTTTCTCCTAATGCCTCCGCCACAATGCGTTCGATGTCAGCGAGGCGACTGACGATCTTGAGTCGAATGCCGATATTCCGATAGGTAACGCCCGGCTCAATTCGATCCGGCAAGTTAAACCGGTCTGCGTGCCAAATGCTTTGCACTTTAGACTTTTCGAAAAACTGAACGGTGGAGTTAGGAACGACGTCAAATCGCAGTTCCTTGGCGGTAATGTTCGCGATGATGGCGATGTCCGCTGCCTGAACGTCCGGGTCATTCCTAATGTCCGGCAGTACTGGCGTTGGAGGTGTGGACGGCTGTTGCGCCGTTTGCTGCGTTCGAGTTGTTCCTTGCTTGTTCGGCCGGGGCTTTGGCGCAACTCGTCGTCGTTGAGCGAACGACGCGTCGAGACTTGCACAACCCAGACACAAACAAGCGGCGCAGAGCAGCCTGATCAAGTTGTCTTTCATACCAAGAATCCTCATCGCCAGCTGGCGAAGATCTACCGGCCGGGGGTGGTAACGTTGATTTGCGTGCCGCCGCCGCGGTTGAAGATTTTTCCTCCAAAGAAGAAAAGCACCACAGCGACGAGGATGATGAAAATTACGAGCACGGCAACCACGCCGGCGCTCGATCCACCGCGCTCGTTCCGCGCGCGTTTCTCATCCAGCGACAAAGCGAGATCCTTGTCTGAAGTTCGATCCGGATTCGGCTTTCCAAAAGCCCCAGCTACCTGACCGCTGGGTGGGATTTCAGCGTACGCGTCGCGGGCGGCGTCTTCCTTTTGGGCCTCAGAGCGCACACCACGTTTGCTTGATTGTTGCTCACCCATTTGTTTGTCCTCCTGTGTTTAGTTTCTTCGTTCGCCGCGGCGGCGACCGTCGTCTTCACTGGATCGTTTCTGTTCGCCAAACCGAATGGACGCTTGTTCCTTGCGCGGACGTGATTGTTCTTTCATCGCCTGGTTTTCCTTGTCTTTGCGATGGCCATCCTTTTTCTGTCTCTCTTTTTCTGACATGTCTACCTCCGCGATTTCATGTTTTTCATCCTCAGAGTCTTTGCGGGATGCAGGCCGTATCAGTTCGGTATCTTCAAGTGTCGGCTAACCGAACGTAAACATTGGTTTATCAAGCTCGACATGCCCAAAGTCGCGATTCAACTGATTGCTGAGCAAAGAGGATGCCGCAGGAGCATCTTGGAACGGTCTTCGTTGATTTGGAGTTGAAGTCTTACTTAACCAAGCCAATCGAAACTAACAGCGAAGTTTAATGAGTGAGTTCCGTTCCGTTGGTCTCAGCCACGCCGTTCGGCTTCAAGATCACCTTGATGCACTCGTCGGGATTGTCTTTGAAAGTCTTGTACCCTTCAGCAGCATCAGACAGAGCCATACGGTGAGTAATCACAAATGACGGGTCGATCTTTTCGTCCTCAATCAGTTTCAGCAACGGCCGCAGGTATTTGTGGACGTTCGTCTGACCCATTTTGAAAGTCAGGCCCTTCGCGAAAGCTGCGCCAAAAGGAAATTTGTCGAGGAATCCGCCGTAGACACCGGCCACGGAAACGGTCCCACCTTTTCGGCAAGCCCGAATAGCCTGGCGCAGAGCATGGGCCCGGTCGGTGGCAAGATAAAGGGCTGTCTTAGCTCGATCGTAAAGCGCATCGATCGTCGTACCATGCGCTTCCAACCCCACGGCGTCGATGCACGCGTCCGGGCCTATACCGCCGGTCATCTCGGTGAGCTTTTCGTAGACGGATTCGTCATCGAAGTTGAGTGGCTCGGCTTTGCCTTCTTCGGTGGCCATCCGCAGCCGCGCCGGCACATGATCAATTGCGATCACGCGCTCAGCGCCGAGGAGGTAAGCGCTCTTAATCGCGAACTGGCCCACCGGCCCGCATCCCCAGACCGCAACCGTATCGCCCGGTTGTATGTTGCAGTTCTCAGCGGCCATGTAACCGGTGGGAAAAATATCGGATAAGAAAAGCACCTTCTCGTCAGGCAGTCCGTCAGGAATTTTGACTGGTCCGACTTCCGCGAAAGGAACGCGCACATATTCGGCCTGTCCTCCGGCATATCCGCCCATCATGTGCGAGTAGCCGAACAGCCCTGAACCCGTAAAGCCGTAGAGAGTCTGCGCCGTCCAGCCGTTGGGATTGGAATTGTCACAAGCCGACCAAAGATCTTTCTTGCAGAAGAAACATTCGCCGCAGGCAATAGTGAAGGGAACTACGACGCGGTCGCCTTTCTTTAACCGGGTCACTTTGTGACCTACCTCAACCACTTCACCCATGAATTCGTGGCCGAGGATATCTCCCTTTTGCATGGTCGGAATGTACCCGTCGTAAAGGTGTAGATCTGAGCCGCAGATGGCGGTACTGGAAATCTTTACGATGGCATCCTTCGGATTGATGATGCTCGGATCAGGCACATTCGAGACTTGAACATTTTTCTTTCCGTACCAACAGAGTGCTTGCATTACGTTCTCCTGGCTAAGCCGCTTGCGTACTTACTGTCTCTTCTGCTTCTTCGGATGCGTCGCCGGGTGCGGCTTCATCCATCTCAGCACGTCCGGAGGTTTGACCGGCGATGGTGGCTACTTCTCCCGTTTCCATGATTTGTTTCAATCGCCGCAGATCTCCTCTGATTAGCTGAGACGGCTCGGTGCCTAAAAGCTGAGCCAGACTCGCACCAAGTCTTCCGGCCGGCGGATTGTAATTCACGGTCACGCGCACGTAGGTGCCGTGCCCTTCAGGCGCTTTCTCAAAACGAACCGAACCGGCATTCACGATGTCTGCCTTTTCGAGCGAGCGCCAGGCAATAAGTTTGTTTTCCTCTTCGTTGTAAATCTCGGCGTCCCATTCGACGCGTCCACCGCCCAGCCCTTTCGCCACCCAGTGCGAGTTCCAGCGATCGATCTCGGTCACAGATTCGAGGTTCTTCATGAAAATCGGAAGGTTTTTGAACTCTCGCCAAAAGGTGTAAAGCTCCTCGGGCGTTTTATTGATGGCGATGGAGGTTTCAATGTGGACGTCTTTGGCGACTTCTTCGCCGCCAGTTAAGCTTCGCGCGATTGCATAAGCAGCGCCGGCGCCGACCAACATCAGACCCCCCGTGATCAACGGATGTTTTTTTGCTTTTGCGATGAT
>DATENN010000258.1:0-2023 GCA_035275045.1 Pyrinomonadaceae bacterium | reverse complement strand
CGCCGCCGCGCGGTGCGACATCTGGAAAAGGCGCGGGTAGTTATTTTCGCAGCCGGCACCGGTAATCCTTATTTCACCACTGACTCGGCAGCCGCCCTGCGCGCGTTGGAAATCAAAGCGGACATCATTCTGAAAGCAACCAAAGTCGAAGGCGTTTACAATGCCGATCCGATGCAGCATCCGCAAGCTACTCGCTATGATTCGATCACCTATCAGCAGGTGCTCGAACGCCAGTTAAAGGTAATGGACGCTTCCGCGATTTCGTTATGCATGGACAACAACCTGCCAATCGTGGTTTTCAACATGCGTCAGCCGGGCAACATCACTCGCGTCGTGAGCGGCGAAGTCGGAGTCGGCACGCGAGTTTGGTGTGGATGAAGTTTCGAGTTTCGAGTTCCGGATTTCGAGTTGCTGGATCAGGTGACTCGAAAATCGAAACCCGAAACTCGAAACTGTTTTCGGAGAAAATACGATGAGCGAAAAGGACGTCATTAAAGATACCAAGCCGCGCATGGAGACGGTCATTGATGACTTTCGGCGCAAGCTGTCAACGGTGCGCACGGGCCGCGCCGCCATCAGCCTGCTGGATTCAGTGATGGTTGATTACTACGGCACCATGACGCCGTTGAATCAAATGGCGTCGGTTCATGCGCCCGAGCCGCAGATGTTAACGGTGCAGCCGTGGGACCAGACGCAACTGGGCGCGGTTGAAAAAGCGATTCGCGGCGCCGACCTGGGACTCAATCCTTCAAACGATGGCAAGCTGGTCCGTATTCCTATTCCTCCGTTGACGGAAGAGCGGCGCAGGCAATTGGCAAAGCAGGTCCACGAAATCGCCGAAGATCATCGCACCGCCGTCCGCAACATCCGGCGCGATGCTAACGAGCGCCTCAAAAAGATGCTGAAGGACAAAACGATTTCCGAAGATAACGAACGTGACGGGCTCGAGGAAGTGCAAAAGCTAACCAACAATTACATCGGCAAGATTGACGAGTTGTCCAAGTCGAAAGAGCACGAAATCACGAGCGTATAGGAAGCATTAAGCCCCAAATAGACGCAGATAAAACGCGGATCTGAAGACCAACAAGCAAAGCAAAACTCGGGGATTTGCTGAAGCTAAAAACCGAGCCAATCAATTGAGGGGATTAGCTCGGTTTCCAGCTGTTTGTTGCTCTTCAGATCCGCGTTTTTATCTGCGATAACTTGCGGCAATAAGGGTCCGCTAGTTCGGCATAGCGAACACGTCGTCGCCAATCGGTTGATTGACCTTGGCGTCTTTGACCTTGAATTCCGCGAAGAATGCGCCCTGCGGCATCTCCAGCCGCTGGGTAAACTCAAACGGCACCATTACGCCGTCGACGTCCTTCAGTTTCTTGTTTTCCGTGCCGAAGTTATAACCGTTGAATGGAATCAGAAAGCGTACTACGCGTCCGGTCGCATCCACGTAAAAATTAGTAACGTTACCGTCGGCGTCGGCAATGCTAAAGCCGTGCAGCTTCTTGTCATCAGGCAAAGCAGCGACGGTGTAGCCCGGCTGATCGAACTTGGCCAGCAGCGGTAAACCAAATTTGCTTGCCGGAGGAAAATCAACGCCCGGCAGCGAGCTGTATGAGCGCTGGCCGTCGTAGATCGTCTTGAAGCTTACTGCCGGACGCGCATCGATCTCCATACGCACTTTGTCGCCCGCGGTAACGATGATAAAGCCGCCGGGAATCGACTGCGTCGAGTTCGGCGCATAGAGATCAACCGAACCACGCAGCACCAAACTCTTCAGCGTCTTGAATTTTTCACCACCTTGCGCCGCTAGCGCGGCGCGCGCCAGATCCATGGGCGCAGTCGAGGCACTCGCAGCCGAACCCGTCGCGTTTGTGGTAATCGTTTTTGAGTTGTCCGTTTGTCCAAAGCTAAGCATAGCGGTTAGCAAGGTCGCAGCAGTTGCTGAGACGACCAAGGTCAGAATTCTCTTCATGGGAGTATTTCCTTCTTGTGAATGAAACGCCCGGATCGCCAGCGACCCGGGCAT
>DATENN010000257.1:0-5834 GCA_035275045.1 Pyrinomonadaceae bacterium | reverse complement strand
TCGCCTTCTGATGACGTTTTATAACGGCAGCGCCTTCAACTTTGACCTTGCCTTCGCTCGGCGAAACTTCGAGCACGCGTCCGCGCTTTCCCTTATCGCGTCCGGCTATGACTACTACCTGGTCGTTCTTCTTAATTTTCGAACGCTTCGTTCCCGCCATGACTTAAATAACCTCCGGCGCGAGTGACACGATTTTCATGAAATTTTTATCGCGCAATTCGCGCGCAACCGGACCAAAAACTCGCGTGCCAATGGGCGTACCATCTTCCTTAATCAGCACCGCCGCATTTTGATCGAATCGAATATAGGTGCCATCTTTGCGGCGCACTTCCTTGCGAGTGCGCACAATCACGGCGTCCTGCACCGTGCCTTTCTTGATGGTGCCATCGGGTGAAGCCTCTTTCACGGTGACCTTAATGCGGTCACCAAGGCTGGCTATCTTTCCCGTCGACCCGCCAATCGGCATGATCATCTCGACGCGCCTGGCTCCTGAGTTGTCGGCGACCTCCAAAGAGGTCTGCATTTGAATCATCTTCTTATTTCCGATGGCCAATTGCCGATTGCCAATTGGCGTGTGATTTCCGGCTCAGCTCAATATCAGCGTTCCAATCGGCAATCGGCAATTGGAATCGGCAATGGCTTATTTCGCAGCTTTCTGCACGATCTCAATCACGCGCCAGCGCTTGCGCGCCGACATCGGACGCGTTTCCACTATGCGGACTTTGTCGCCGACAGTGGCGCCCAATTCATCGTGCGCCATGAACTTTGACGTGCGCCGGACGTAGCGGCGATATTTTGCGTGTCGCACCTGCCGGTCAACGCGCACTACTACCGTCTTTTGCATTTTGTCTGACGCGACTACGCCGACTTTTTGCGAGCGGTGCGCGCGCGCCGACTGCTTCGCGCCGTTGCCCGCCGCTTCATTGACTTGCTGATCGTTCTCTTCTGTCATATTCGTACTCTGTGGCACAGACTTCGGTCTGTGATTCGTTGTTCAAACACAGACTAAAGTCTGTGCCACCAAATCTATTCAGCCCGTTGGCGGCTGATTGTTTGCAAACGCGCCAGCGATTTCTTTTCCTCGCGTATGCGTTTGACCGCGTCAACCTCGCCCAGCGCAAGTTTGAACTTCAGCCGAAACAGCGACTCTTTCAAGCGGGCCGCCTCTGCCTTTAACTCGTCCGCTGATAGGTCGTGTAATTTGTCGAGCTCTTCCCGTCGTTTCATATCGCGCCCCCTTCTTGATCGGCGCGCGTCACGAACTTCGTTTTGATCGGGAGCTTCTGTGCCGCCAGCCGCATCGCATCGCGTGCTGTCGTTTCGTCCACACCCTCAATTTCATAAAGTATGCGGCCGGGCTTGACCACCGCGACCCAATATTCAGGAGCACCTTTGCCTTTGCCCATACGAGTTTCCGCCGGTTTCTTGGTGACCGGCTTGTCGGGAAACATGCGAATCCAGATCTTGCCGCCGCGTTTGATATGCCGCGTCATGGCAATACGCGCCGCTTCAATTTGCCGATCCGTAATCCACGCGGGCTCTAAACACTTCAGACCGTATTCACCAAAACTGATCTCGCTGCCACGATGCGCAGCACCAGTCATGCGTCCGCGCATTTGCTTTCGGTGCTTAACTTTTTTCGGCATCAACATGACTAATACGTCCTTTGTTCGTTGTCAGCAGTCAGTTGCATAAAGTTTTCGTGCAACTGACAACGACTACCGACTACTGACTACCGCCACCGTCGCCTCTCGGCCGGCGTCCATCCGGAGAACCGCCTTCACGTTCGCGGCGTGTACGCGGCCGGCGCTCGCGTTCGCCCATACGCGTCTCGTTGATCGGATCCGATCCGGTACCGCGCGCCATCGCGGCCTTCGCATCCAAAATCTCACCGCGATAGATCCAAACCTTGACGCCGATTTGACCAAACGTCGTCCGCGCTTCCGCCAGACCATAATCGATGTCGGCGCGCAAAGTGTGCAGCGGCAACTGGCCTTGCAGATGCCATTCGCTACGCGCGATTTCAGCTCCATTTAAACGGCCGCTGACCTTGACCTTGATTCCCTGCGCGCCAAACCGCAACGATTCTTCCACCGCTTTGCGCATGGCACGGCGGAAGGCAATTCGCTTCTCGAGCTGCGCAGCAATTTTTTCCGCCTGCAACTGCGCGTTCAGTTCGGGCTTGTGAATCTCCTGGATCGAAACCAGCACTTCGCGGCCAGTCTTGGCCGACAAATCGCTCTTGAGCTTATCGATCTCCGCGCCCTTGCGTCCGATGATGATGCCCGGACGCGAGGTGTAGATCACGATCTTCAAACGGTTAGCTGCGCGCTCGACGTCGACGTGCGAGACTCCGGCGCCGGCAAATCGCTGTTTCAGATCGCGCTTGAGCTTAAGGTCCTCGAGCAGGTACTCGCCGTACTGTTTCTTAGCGAACCAGTGCGAATGCCAGTCCTTGTTATAGCCAAGGCGAAATCCGTATGGATGAACTTTCTGACCCACAATCTTCTCCAGTTGCTGTTTAAGTCTCAGATCTCAGATCTGAGATTTGAGATTTGAGATCTGAGATTTGAGATCTCAAATCGAAAACCAAATTGTCATTCGTCCGTTTTGCTTCGCTTCGAACCACGCTTGCTCGGCTTCTTCTCAGCACTATCAGCTTTCGCGACAGCATTGCTCTTGGACGCGGGCCGTTTTGCTCGCGGAGCGGCTGCCGCGCCACCACGCCTGCGGCCTTTGCTCTCGGCCAATTTCGCGGGTTTAGCTTCCACCGGTGCGCCACGTTTTCCCTTTACGTTCTTTTCAGGCTTGGCGTCATTCGACAAGAGAATCGTCACATGACAAAAGTGTCGCTGTTCGCGGTACGCGCGACCCTGCGGCGCCGGTCGAACGCGACGACGATTTTTGGTCGGACCACGATCCACGAATGCCGTCTTTACCCACAGATCATCCGGGTCGATCGCGACGTTGGCTTTCTCGGCCGCTTCATTAGCATTCGCGATTGCCGAGCGCATGCACTTCTCGATCAAATTCGAGGCGCGCTTGCTCGAGTAACGCAGAATGGCCAATGCCTGGTTAACGTCTTTACCGCGGATCATATCTACGACCAGCCGCGCCTTTTGCGCCGACCCTCGTAAATATTTTGCACTCGCTATCGCTTCCATTGCTTACCTCAGTTTCGAGTTTCGGGTTTCGAGTTTCGAGTTCGCGCTAACTCGAAAGCCGAAACTCGAAACTTATTTCGCCGGCGCTGCGGCAGGCGCTGCTGCCGGTGCTACCTTGGTGGCCTTTTCAACCTTTGTTCCCGAATGACCCTTAAACGTTCGTGTGGGTGCAAACTCGCCCAGCTTGTGTCCCACCATGTTCTCAGTAACGTAGATCGGCAGATGGCGTTTGCCGTTATGCACGCCAAACGTCAAGCCCACCATGTCGGGAGTGATCGTCGAACGACGCGACCACGTTTTGATTACCGGTGGACGATTGCCGCCGGCTCGCGCTCGCTCAACAGCTTTTTGAATGCTGTCGTGAATGTACGGTCCTTTTTTTACTGAACGTGCCATAGAAACTCCGGTCTTGGTTTTAGCCCTTTGGTCTTTGAGTATGTCGCGGTGACTACACGGTCTTTTCAAAGGCCAAGACCAAAAAACCCTAGACCAATTTATTTCGTCCTGCGATCTCTGATAATCATTCGTTGCGTGCGTTTATTACTTCTGGTCTTATAACCGCGCGTCGGTTGCCCCCAGGGCGTCACTGGATTGCGGCCGCCGGAAGTCTTTCCTTCACCGCCACCATGCGGATGGTCCACCGGATTCATCGCCACGCCACGAACGTGCGGGCGAATACCTTTCCAGCGCGACCGTCCCGCTTTTCCGAATGAGACATTTTCGTGCTCGATGTTGCCGACCTGGCCCACCGTCGCTTTGCAAACCAGCGGCACCCGCCGCACTTCGCCGGACGGCATACGCAACTGCGCATAATCGCCTTCTTTAGCGACTAACTGGGCAAACGCCCCTGCCGAACGGGCCATCTGTCCGCCCTTGCCCGGACGCAGTTCGATGTTGTGAATCTGCGTTCCCAACGGAATGTTGATAAGGGGCAGCGTGTTACCCGGCAAAATGTCCGCATCTGCGCCGCTCATGATCGTTTTGCCAACTTCGATACCGCTGGGCGCGATGATGTAACGCTTTTCTCCGTCGAGATAAGTAACCAGGGCGATATGGGCCGAGCGGTTCGGATCGTATTCAATTTGAGTTACGCGGCCGGGCACGCCATCTTTGTCACGCTTGAAATCGATGATGCGATAAAAGCGTTTGTGACCGCCGCCACGACGGCGCAACGTTATCCGGCCATCGTTGTTGCGACCGGAGATGCGCTTCTTGGCTTCAAGCAGCGACTTTTCAGGCACCGCGCCAGTTGTCAGCTCATCGCGCGTCAAGTAAGTCTGGTAACGACGCGCTGGAGATGTTGGGGTTAGTTTCTTAATTCCCATCTTCTTATTTCCGATTCGCGATTTCCGATTGCCAATTTGAAAAAGCTTCTTCTGGCGTCGTACCAATCGGAAATCGACAATTGGCGTTCGCCAATGCTAAATGCTTTCGCCGTAATCCACCGGCTTCTCGCCTTGCTTCAAAGTCACGTACGCTTTTTTCCAGGAGGGCTTGCGGCCTTCAAACCGTCCCCGGCGTGCCATCTTTCCCATGAAGTTGATCGTGTGAACGTGATCGACCTTCACTTGAAAAATCGTTTCCACCGCCGACTTGATCTCGGGTTTAGTCGCCTGGCGATCGACCCTGAATGTTAGTAACTGCCGCGTGTCCTGCGATTCTTCTTTCGCCACTAAAGCTTTCTCAGTAATCACCGGCGACTTAATAATGTCCCACACAGTTCTCATCTCAGGCCGCCTCCTGCTTTCGCTTCGGAGCTGTCTTCGTCGTTTTTACTGACGGCTTGCGGGCGCGCTTTGGTTTTGCCGGCGCCGTTTCGGCCGCTTCAGCATTGTCCGACTCGACACTCTCGCTGCCCGCGTTTGCGGCGCCGGAGCCAAGCAGCTGTTCCAACTCTTTGACCGCCGCCTCTGAAATTACCAGACGCTCGTGATACAGCAGGTCGTAAATGTTCAAGCCGAAGCTGTTAACGACTTTCGCGCGCTGAACATTTCGTGTCGACAACATCAGGTTGTCGTTGTCGAGCGAATCAACGATTAAAGTCTTGCCTTCGAGCCCGAGCTTTTCGAGCGAGGCAACAAAATCTTTAGTGCGCGGTTTGTCGATGGTCCAATTATTCACCAGCACTACACGACCTTCACGAACGCGTTCGGACAATGCGGAACGAAGCGCGCCTTGTCGCATTTTCTTGGGCATGTTGTATGACCAATCGCGTGGCTGTGGACCGTGCACGTTGCCGCCGCCCTTCCACAAAGGCGAGCGCAGCGAAGCAATGCGCGCGCGCCCTGTGCCCTTTTGCTTCCAAAGTTTGCGGCCGGCGCCCGAAACATCACCGCGCGTCTTACTGGCGGAGGTTCCCTGTCGCGCGTTGGCCATGAAGTTTCGCACTGCGGCGTGAATCAGGCCTTCGTTCAAAGGCGCGCCAAACACGGCGTCAGACAATTCGACTTCGCCAACTTCTTCGTTCTTTAAATTGCGCACCTTAACGGTCGGCATAATCAACTCCGAATACTGTCCGTCGTCAGTCGTTAGTAGCCGTCGGGATGCAACTAACTACGGACGACTAACACTGACGCTTATTTTTCCTTCCCAGCCTTCTTAACAATAACTACGCTGCCGTTAGCGCCGGGAACAGCGCCGCGAATCATCAACAGATTGTTTTCTGCGTCG
>DATENN010000256.1:0-3283 GCA_035275045.1 Pyrinomonadaceae bacterium | reverse complement strand
AAGATGTGGCGCCCGGCGTGACTTCAAGTGGGGTTGAATACATTTCCGCGGTTGCCGACGTCTTCAAGCCAGAGTCGGAAACCAAATTTAAGTTGGTTGATACCGACTTGATCCAGAATCACAGTACGCTGGTCTTTGAGTACGAAGTCTCGCGCGACCTGTCGCAACTAACTCTGCGAGCCGGCGAAGCTGAACCGGCCGTGGTTGGATCGAAAGGACGAATTTGGATCGACCGCGAACTGAATCGTGTTATTCGCTTCGAACAAATAGCCACCCAGATTCCTCCCGACTATCCGATTCGTGCCGCCAGCAGCGTGATCGATTACGATTGGGTCACCATTTCCGAAAATCGTTACCTGCTGCCCACCTATTCTGAGATACAACTGACTTCAGCCGGGCGCGGCTTCACGATCGAGAACCGCAACGAGATTCGATTTCGCAGTTACCAAAAATTCGGCGCTGAATTAAAGGTTATTGACGAGCTCGATGACAAGGATTTCCCGCCTGATAAGCCCCAATAAGTTAGTGCAGAAGCTAAGTAACTTTCACCGCTTCTTTCTTGCTGCCATTTTATTCACCGGCCTTTGCGTGGCCGCGCCTTGCGCCAACGCTCAATCAAAACCCGACAAAGACTATCTGGTTTATGTCATTTCGGAGGGCGCCGACGAAATCACCCTCGTTCGGTTCGGACCATCCGGCGCCCGCATTGAGCGGGAAGTGCCGACTGGCGACATGCCAACTGACATCGATGGACCACACGGTATTGCTGTTTCCCGCGATCAGAAGTTTTACTTCGTTTCGCTTGGACATGGACGGCCGTATGGAAGTGTTTGGAAGTATGCGACGGATGGCGATCGAGTCCTCGGTAAAGCAACACTCGGTTACTTCCCTGCCACCATGGATCTTTCCGCCGATGGCAGTTTGCTTTACGTCGCCAACTTTAACCTGCACGGCGATCCGGTTCCTTCTTCCGTGTCCGTAGTTGCGACTGGTCCAATGATGGAAGTCGCGCGCATCCCCACTTGCGTCATGCCACACGGCTCACGCCTGAATCCGCAGGGTACGAAACATTATTCGGTGTGCATGATGGACGACTTGCTGGTTGAGATTGACACGCAAACTCTAAAAGTCTCGCGAAACTTTTTATTGACCAAGGGGCGTGAGATGGGAATGACTGGGCCGGTTCAACGCAGCAATGGAGAAATGAGTCAGATCGACATGGGCGGCCATGGCGCGGAGGCGCCGCAACCCGGCAACGCGTCCTGTTCGCCGACGTGGGCGCAACCGTCCCACGACGGCTCTTCGATATTTGTCGCCTGCAACAGTTCCAGTGAGATCGTGGAAATCGATAGCGCTACGTGGAAACTGGCGAGGCGGATTCCGGCTCGAGCTGGTGTGTATAACCTGGCGATTACTCACGATGGCCGTCTGCTGCTCGCTACCAACAAACGCGATCAGTCGGTATCAGTAATTGAAATCAAGAGCGGGCGCGAGCTCGCTCGCATTCCTACACGACGCCGCGTGCTGCACGGCGCAACGATTTCGCCGGACGATCGATACGCATTCGTATCGGTTGAAGGTATCGGCGCTGAACCGGGGACCGTTGAAATTGTCGATCTCATGTCGTTGAAGCTCGTTGCGAGCGTCGATGTTCCGGAACAAGCCGCCGGTATTGAGTTCCTGCGCATCGAACCACCCAAATAATCCGCGCCGTAACTCGTAAGTCACCGTCGCTTCGTCTCGGGCAAAATGATCCGGCTACACTATCGAATAGGTTTGCGTTGACTTAGCGGTCTGCCATAATGGCGGCCTTCGCACTGCAACTACAACCTGTAAGCATCGCTGGACTCGCCTGCAAAATCGATGAGCGAATTCGAAAACAAGGTTCGCGGCATTACCGACTTGCCGATCTTCCCGCTCGCGGTCGTGCTGTTTCCCGGCGTGCCGCTGCCGCTGCATATTTTTGAACCGCGTTACCGGCAGATGTTGAGTGACGTTCGTGCGGGTAATGATCTGTTCGGTGTTTCTTATTTCGACGCTTCAACAGCGGAGAGAGAAATGCCGCCGCCCGGTCATGTTGGCTGCGTCGCCGAAGTCACTGAAGCGCAAGCGATGCCGGATGGCCGATCAAACATCCTGACCGTCGGCGTTGTGCGCTATCGCCTGGAAGAATATGTCGACCTTGGCGAACCATACTTGCGCGCGCGCGTCAGCTTTTTTGAAGATGACGTCGAAGACAGCGAGGGATTGACAGCGATTGCATTCGAAGTGGCCGGAACCTTCACCCGCATTGCCCAAGCCGTGCGCACGATCAACGACGAGCGCGCCAGCTTGCCCGACATTTCCGCCACGGAACCGGCTCGACTTTCATTTCTGGTTGCCGCGGCGATGGAAGTTGATACCGAAGTGAAGCAGGAGCTATTAGAACTTCGCTCGACGTCCGAACGCTTGCGCCGGCTTCAGGATATGTTGAATCGCGCGGTAGCAGGTTACGAAGAGCGTGCGCGGATTCATGAACTGGCTAAGGGTAACGGGCACGGCGGACGAAAGATTGATATTGAGTAAAAATCCTCGGGAAGGCCGCTGGAAAGAAAGATTTACCATCTATAATTTTTGATTTGTCATTTGCGGGGATGTTTGAAGCGCAAGCGCGTTAGCGGCTGGGTCCCATATGGACACCGGCTTAAGACGCGCAGCTCTTTGCTCCGCAATATCGTATTTGGATTGTTAAGAAATATGTCGCCAGGCGAGAACCAAAAGCACGTGACGGTCCTGTTCTTCGGCGCTGCGCGGGACGCAGCCGGCGAACCTGAGTTGAAAATCTCGCTGCACGCGCAGACTGCCGGCGCCGCTTTCACAGAGTTACTCGAAAACTTTCCCGGCTTGAAACGCTTCGGACGATCGTTGTTGTTTGCCGTGAATCAGGAATATGCAGCGCCTGATCTTTTGCTTAAGGACGGCGACGAACTCGCATTGTTCCCCCCAGTCAGCGGCGGCGGACCCGCTGACTCCACCTACAGGCACGATTTTTTTGAATTGACTACTGAGCCTATCGACGTCGGCGCCGTTGCTCGCCGAGTGGTCCTGCCGGAATGCGGCGCGACTGTGACATTGGATGGTTACGCACGTGAATGGACCGCCGGTCGCCGCACTCTCTATCTGATTTATGAAGCGTATGCGCCAATGGCTTTGAGTGAGCTGGGGCGATTAGCGCAACGCGCGCATGAGCAATTCGAGATCGCGCACCTGGGCGTCGTGCACCGCACGGGCAGGCTCGAAATTG
>DATENN010000255.1:0-2417 GCA_035275045.1 Pyrinomonadaceae bacterium | reverse complement strand
GGTGCCGGCTTAATTAATTTGCTCTCAGCCACACGCTTCCACTCCGCTAAAGGAACCCGCATAAAGGCACCCACGACCGCCGGATCGAACTGACTTCCAGACAGCGCCTGTAATTGCTCTGCCGCATGTTGATGCGACTGCGCTGTTTTGTAAACACGATCACTGGTCATTGCGTCAAACGCATCCGCAACTGCAAATATTCGAGCGCACAAGTCGATTTCCTCACCGCGCAGACCAAGCGGATATCCTGACCCATCCCATTTTTCATGATGCTGCGCAACCACGCGCGCTGCCCCTTCCAGGAATTTGATGCCGGCAAGAATCGCCTTGCCTCGTAGTGGATGCTGACGCATCAAGCTCCATTCGTCTTCATTGAGCTTACCGGGCTTGCGCAGAATTGCGTCAGGTACGCCGATTTTCCCAATGTCGTGAAGCAACGATCCGTATTCCAATGCTTTCATTTGCTGGCCATCCAGGCCATATGACCGGCCGAGCTGCAAACTGTAAGCAACTACTCTTTCCGAATGGCCGTGGGTTTCTGCGTCACGCGTTTCCAGGGCGGCTGTCAAGGCTTGTAGCGTCAGACGGTACGCGTCTTCGACACCACCCAGCGCGCGATCGAGTTGCGCAGTCCGCTCTGTAACTAGATTTTCAAGCTGAGCCTCATAAAATCTTTTCGCTACGATCGCGTTGTGGTGATGCAAAGCTCGCTTCGCGGAAACCAAAAGTTGCAGCGGTTCAAACGGTTTCGTTAAGTAATCGAAGGCGCCGACCCGGGTTGCTGATATAGCGGTATCGAGCGAAGGCTGGCCGCTAATGATCACAACGACGGTGTCTGGCGAGATGTGCTTGATGAGCGGCGTGAGCTGCAGACCGTCAATCCCGGGCATATTGACGTCGCTGAATACAACATCGAACTTCTTTTCTTGGACCAGACGCAAAGCGCTTGCGGCCGACGATGCGACTGCGCATTCGAAATTCTTACTTAGTATCAGCCGCATGAATTCACCAATGTCGTCTTCGTCGTCGACGATAAGAATTCGCGCCCTGGGATCCGTCGCCGGTGCGTTGCTGGCTCTTGCTGTTGCGTATTGCATGGTTCACCACGCTTATTCGGCAAAGTAAGTTAAGTAGAAATTAATCGTCGTTCTCTCCTGACAATCCGCGAAGTTCATCCTGCTGTTTTTCAGTCAGCGCCAAAAATTTCAAGCCAAAACCAAGTTGCGGCGTCCAGTGTGCTACCAACGCCTGAACAGTCACATTTTTCTCCTGCGTAAGAGAGATAGTGAGGCCCAGAATCTCGCCCACAGAAACTCTTGCGACAGTGTCAACATAGCAACCGTCTTCTGAAAGGTCGCTAATGCGGGCCATACAATTTGGCGCCAAGCCCTGCCATCGTGCCGAAAAACTTACTTCGCGTCTGACGGCTCTTCTTCTGTCAGCAACTTTCGCCTGTAAAGAGCCCACGCCAGGGAATTCTTTTATTGAAGCATCGACTGGCATTAGATAGGAGAAATGGTTGAGACGGCCCATGACAAATCCGGTTGTCGATCGGGCATCGCAATTGGCTGTTCCTCTAGTGCCGCAATAACTTTTGGATCGAACAGAGAGTTCACGCCTTGACGTAGAAACGCCACCGCATCCTGAGGTGACATCGCCGATGAATCGCCGGCACGCGTTAGCAAGGCGTACTCGTCTGCGACCCGAATAATGCGCGCGCCGAGCGGAATTTGTTCCTGACCCAAACCTAATGGCTGTCCTGAGCCGTCAAAGTTTTCACTTTGACATTTAATCGCTTCGGCGACGTTTACCAATTCATCGATTGATTCGACCAGATGGAGCTCACATTCCGCTTGCGACATTTTTCCAGCGGCTAATTGCGGGTTCCGCCAGCCATGTCGCGTGATTTTTCCTAAGCCGCTCAACAATCCTGCCACTTTGATTTCTGCGACTTCACAATCGTTTAATCCCAAATTCGTCGCTACTCCGGCGGCCACGTCTCGTACTCGCATTGCATGTTCAAATTGCGCAGCATCTCGAGTCCTGAGCATTTCACTCAGCGAATGGACCACCGCGCGTGTATTTGCAGTAAGACGCTGTTGTAGTCGCTCGTTAATGAGCGACAGCGAACTTCGTTTCTTATTATTTTCATAGTGGTCGCGGGCGCGCCCGACCTTCATTTTCAGGTCTTCGTTATTCCAGGGCTTCGTAAAGTACATGTACACCAAGCCGCAATTAATAGCTTCAACTAATGCCTCGACGTCGGTGTAGCCGGTTAGCAGAATCCGGACCATGTGCGGTCGCAACTGGGCAGTGGCTTTTAGTAACTCGATACCACTCATTCCCGGCATGCGCTGATCGCAAATGATGATGGAGACGTCGTGCTGCTCAAGCAGCTGAATCGCCGCTGGACCCGA
>DATENN010000254.1:0-3805 GCA_035275045.1 Pyrinomonadaceae bacterium | reverse complement strand
TCTGTTTGGTGTGGAAGGTTCCTTCTTTGCCCGTGATTCCCTGAACCACCAGCCGCGTGTTTTTGTTAACCAGGATGCTCATTTGTCAGCAATTAATTTCGAAGTCAGAAATAAAAAAGCAAAATGATATTTTGCAGTTCAAGTTCAACGGGCAACGCCGTTTCTTATGAGATTACGATTGCTATAAACATGTCGCTCCGCCGGAGCGAAACCGTTTGCATTTCAAAATGGAGTTCACCGTCAATGTGTTGCGCCAACTCAACAAACTTATGCCGGCGCATTCAATGGCTCGGCCGCAGTTTGATTCTGACGGCCACGGCGGTAGCCAAAAAAGACAATGCCTACCGGAATCAGCAACGCGAGATTGCGCAGTGTGGTTTTCACGCCCAACTGGCTGGCGATGATTCCGCCGAAGCAGCCACACTCGAGCGGCTCTCCATGTAAAACGTAAACGTAATAAAGCGCGTACCCGGCGAATCCAACTAACAAAGCTGCCGCTAACAACGCTCCGGCACGAACGGTCTTCGGAATTATCAGCAGCAACGCAGTAACAATCTCAAGCAAAATAACCGCTATCGTTACCGGCCACATCCAGCGCGTGTAATTGAATCCCGATGCCGCCAGTAATTCGCCTACGTTCGCCGCAAAGGCTTTTACGATCGCCAATTTCGCGCCCGCAGTAAAAAGGAACAACGCGACCAGTGCCACGCGACAAATTTTGACTACAATTCGATAAATCTGGAGACGATTCATCCTGGTCTTCGAGGAAGTCACGTCTTGCACACCGCGCTACGCGGCAAGTCCAACGACTTTCTCGGCCGCGTCTTTCATGCCATTCGCGACAGTGAAGTTCATGCCCGATTCGCGAATGACGCGTTGACCTTCTTCAACGTTGGTTCCCTCCAGGCGAACAACCACCGGAACCTTGATGCCAAGGTTCTTTGCTGCCTCAACCACACCGCGCGCAACCATGTCGCAACGGACGATGCCGCCGAAAATATTTATCAAAACCGCTTTGACATGTTCGTCAGCGAGCAGAATGCGAAACGCGGCTTGCACGCGTTCCTGCGACGCTCCGCCGCCAACATCCAGAAAGTTTGCCGGCTCGCCACCGGCGAGCTTAATGATGTCCATGGTCGCCATTGCGAGCCCGGCGCCGTTTACCATGCACGCTATGTTGCCATCGAGCTTGATGTAGTTGAGATCAAACTTAGACGCCTCGATCTCCAATGGCTCCTCTTCATTCAGGTCGCGCAGCGGCAGGAAATCTTTATGACGAAACATCGCGTTGTCATCGAAGTTTACTTTTGCATCGAGCGCAATCAGCCGTTTGTCCTTCGTTAACAAGAACGGATTGATCTCCATCAACGACGCATCCATCTGTTCGTATGCCAGATAGAGCGACTGCATAAACTTCACCGCCTGTCCAATCAATTCGGACGGCAGCCCGAGACTGAACGCAAGCTTGCGCGCCTGAAATGCGCGAAAGCCGACGGCCGGATCGATCGTCTCTTTCACTATTTGTTCCGGAGTGTTTGCGGCGACTTCTTCGATGTCCATGCCCCCGGCGGCCGATGCCATGAATACTGGCCGGCCTGACGCGCGGTCCAGAACGATGCCGAGATAAAATTCCTTGTCGATTGGCAGACCTTCTTCAACGAGCAGGACACGAACTTCGCGGCCTTCGGGCCCGGTTTGATGGGTGATCAGTTTCATACCAAGCGTCTGTTGCGCGAGGTCGCGCGCTTCTTCCGGACTCTTGGCCAGCTTAACGCCGCCGCCTTTGCCACGGCCGCCCGCATGAATTTGCGCCTTGACGACAACAACCGCGGCGCCTAATTCTTTCGCGGCCTGATAGGCTTCGTCCGGCGAGCGGGCAACGATGCCTCGCGGTACAGCGACGCCAAAATTTTTCAGCAGTTCCTTACCTTGATACTCGTGGATCTTCATTAGCCTGCCTGACTGAATTGATTATATTAGTTGGAAAGCGCGATGAGTTTAGCCGCACGAAACATGCTACTGCAAGGAGGCCCTTCATGACGGACGTAATCGTTAGGTCAACGATTAACCTGCAAAACGAAGTTCGCTACGGTAAAAATCACACGCTGACTACCGACGAACCAATCGAACTCGGCGGCGAGGACACGGGTCCGGATCCTTACACCTTGTTGCTGGCAGCGTTGGGCAGCTGCATCTCGATGACGACGACGCTGTACGCTCGCCGCAAACAGTGGCCACTGAAAGGCGTAACCGTGCGTTTACGCCACGCCAGAATTCATGCCGCCGATTGCGTCGAATGCAACCAGACGACCGAAGGGTTCGTTCATCGCATTGAACGCGCAGTAAGTTTTGAAGGCGATTTAACGAACGAGCAGCGAACGCGACTTCAGGAGATCGCACACAAATGCCCGGTGCACAAAACGCTCACTTCCCAGATAGTGGTTTCGGATCTCGTCTAACAAATACTTTCAAAAGGGAACATTCAGAAGTCGGTGGTTGTCTAAGCCACCGGCTAAACTACAAATCCGAGGAAAACCGATATGCAAATCAGTAAAATGGCGGGGCTGTTTCTGCTGATCTTTGGTGTGATCAACGTGTTGCAGGAAGTTCACCTGCGCTCGATCGGGTTGCGGCAGCCGGGTTTGACTTACGCGATCACGACCGCGCTCTTCTTTACGGTGGGCACTGCGCTATTGTTTCGACGCCGCAAAACGAAGGAACAAGTCGCGCCGGAGCGGACCATACTGAAACTCAGTTAACGAAAAAAGAAAGGCTTCCAATTGATTGGATTGGAAGCCTTTTCTGAACTGGTCGGGACGCCGAGATTCGAACTCGGGACCTCACCCACCCCAAGGGTGCGCGCTACCAGGCTGCGCCACGTCCCGTCGCGGCAAGTATCTCTGCAAAGTGTTCGCGAAGGCAAATGGAAGAAGTTTCGGGGTTCGAGTTTCGGTTTCGAGTTTCGAGTTGGCCGCGGTATCAAGTGATAGACAGGTCAGTACCACCTCGTCGCGGTAGCGGGTGGGTCGTGCCGGGTTAACTCGAAACTCGAAACTCGAAACCGCGCTATCGCTTCTTCGGTTGGCCCTCAAGCAGCGCCAGAAGTTCCTTTAACTCACTCGCGATCTTGCGTAGTTCTTTGCGGTCCTTCTCAGTTCGCGCCTGCGAAACCACTTCCGCCGCATGAGAATGCAAATCGACATTGGCTACATCGTCTAAATCGTCGGCTCCATTTTCAGGAGAAACGATTTTCAACTTGCCACCGGCGCGCAGGTCATTTGCCAGTCGTTTCTTGGCGCCGGCAATCGTGTACTGGTCTTCGTACAATAACTCTTTGATTCGCAGTGCCATCTCGACATCGCGCTTTCGATAAACACGTTGACCGGCACGGTTCTTCTGCGGCGCGAGCGTGGGAAACTCTGATTCCCAATAACGCAGCACGTGCGCTTGAACGCCGGCGAGCTCGCACACTTCACCAATCTTGAAGAAGAGTTTTTCGGGAATAGCTACAGAAGAGCGAGCCATAGGAAGTGCGTGGAATCAGTGGAACAGGCTTTATCCTGCGGTTGGATTTCGTCTCAGGACTAAAAGTCTGTGCCACTTTACTGCGGTGCTTTTGGCGTGTCAATACTTGCACTTAGCGGCGGTTAGTTAAAACTCATTCTTAAAAGTATTGCCTAAGGTTCAAAACAATTTCGCATTTAGGATTAATGATCGAAGGGTCGGTAGACGCGGTTTCAACGCCAAGATATAATCCGCCTTCCAATCTGGGCCGGTAGAGGAAACCAACCAATAGTGACCACTT
>DATENN010000253.1:0-3748 GCA_035275045.1 Pyrinomonadaceae bacterium | reverse complement strand
CACCCACGAAGACGTGGCCAGGAAAGTTGGCAAGAGCCGCAGCACAGTGACTGAAGCCTTGTCCATCGCATCGATGCCTACGGCGATTCGCGAAATCTGCCGCAACTCAGATATCACCTCGAAATCACTTTTGTTGCAAATCGTTCGTCAGCCTGACGACGACGCCATGCAGACGATGGCCGAACAAATCGCCGAGCAGGGATTGACGCGGGACGGCGCGCGCAAAGCGCGGCGCGCGTTCATCGATCCGACGGGAACATCTGAACCGTTTGTTTACCGCTACGAAGCGCCGGGAAGGGAATTCCGCGTGGAAGTGAAATTCAAGAAAGCCGGTGTGTCCACCGAAGAACTCTTTGAAGCGCTTAACGACGCCGCACAGAACATCGACGAGGCAAGTCAGTAATATCCGTTTAGAGGGGCTACCGCCCGCCCGGTTTTCATTTATTGGCTGGCAGTAGCCCGCTTCTCAACTAGCCCTTCCTTTTCTTTTCAGCCGCAGCACGTTTAGCCAGAGATCGGCTCCAGCGCTCAAGTGTTGGTTGAAGTGGTTTGAACAGCTTCGCTCTGAACTTGTGCTGCTGCTCATTCCAGTTCTTCAACTGCTTTTCAGTGTAGGCGCGCACGGCCGGCTCGACCTGACCTCGTTTTACCGAGTGGCGGAGCGTGAAGTAATAATGCTGGCCGATCAGTGAAAAGATAACTGCGGCCAGATTGCCTCGGAACGAAAGGCGGGGAATGATCCGCTTATGAAAAGGCTTCTTACCCGACGTCAGCGGGGTGATTGCCACTTCGAACCAGGCGCCTTTGACGCCTTGTTTGGGATGGTAAAGGCCAGGCAGCTCCTGTCCCTTGGCCGCCATGATCGCCCTCGGTTCAGTGACGCTATTTACCAGCCGCAGCCGCTCGACCCCGCGCAAATGCTCGCGGGGCACACTAGCCAGGGCGCTCTCAACATTCGCCAGCGTATTCCGCGGCAGCTTACCCTCGTATTGGTTCTCGATCTTAATTGCCATGCTTTAAGGATGAATTCCGACGTTTGAACTAGAGTAGAGCACTCTAGGAGATGCATTCCCGGTAGTCAACCGAACCGGCAACCGAAGCGTCTGTGTAATACAAGGTGGAAAGTGGAAGTGCACGACAGCTCCCAGCTGCCAAACGTGAGATTGATTTTTTGCAAAACGCGATCGGTGAGAGATGACCAACTGCGGCTCGCGCGGAGCCCCTACGGAATGACATGGGCAGCGCTCGTAAAGTTGGGTTAGAATAACCGCGAAACTCAACCGATGTCCGTCCAGGGACAACGATGCTTCCAAACCTCGGGTTTGCCGGACACGCCAGCGCGCCGTAGCTGCTTAATCGTGCCGTCACGTCCGCCGGGTTAGAAAATCATGACAATGCCTCCAAAATCACTCCCACCTGGCGTGAAATTGCACCGCACGTTCGAAGGCCACACGGGGACCGTTAATGGGCTTGCGCTCGACCCGTCGGGTCAGATTCTTGCCAGCGCCGGCAATGACATGACAATCAAGTTGTGGGACACGCGGACAGGTGACCTTCTCCGCAGTCTTGTTGGGCACCAGCAATCTGTTTGGAGTGTGGCTTTCCACCCGGACGGTCGCAGCCTGGCGAGCGGCAGCGCAGACGGCACAGTCCGACTGTGGGAAACGTCGAGCGGCAACGAACTGTATGAACTAAAGGGGCCAAAACGGACTGATTATGCTCGCCATGTTAGTCAACGTGTGTGGAGCATCGCGTACGACCCGGATGGACAGTGGTTAGTCAGCGGCCATGAAAATGCAGTCGTTCTTTGGAACACGAACACTGGCGACCCTCTCCGTACATATGAAACTCAAGAGAGCAGCGAACAGGCCTCCGATCGCTATGCTTTTCAAGAGGGCACCAGAGACGTGGTTTTCGATCCCACCGCACAAATGGTGGTTAGCGGTCACGGACGAACAATACAAGTATGGGATCGCGCCGTGGGCAACTTGATCTATGCTGCCGAAAGGCACTCCGCCGCTGTCAAATCCGTCGCCATTCACCCGTCGGGTTCAACGCTCGTCAGTGGCAGTTTAGACAGGACGATCATGGTCTGGGAACTGAGCACCGGCAAACTTCTGCGCACTCTGGAAGGTCACACCGGCAGCGCGGATGCTGTCGCATTCTCTCCAAATGGTCAACTGCTTGCGTCAAAGAGCCGGGACGGCACCGTGCGACTTTGGAGATGCGACACTTGGGACACTGTGGCCGTGATCCCGGTAGCGACACATTCAGCGTTTCTCCAAAGCCTGGCATTTCATCCGACGGCGCGGCAACTGTTTACTTCGGCGACAACGATTGACCAGGCTGACGTCGGAATCTCCAGGTTGATTTACTGCCTGGAACTCGATCTCGACCAGTTGCTGAGCGAAGCCCCGGTAACGAAATCGACGCGGCGCGCAGTGCATCACACCACAGCCAAAATCGTGCTGGTGGGAGATCACAGCGTCGGAAAGTCCGGGCTGGCCTGGCGTCTGGCTCACGGGGAATTCAAAGAACAGTCCTCAACTCATGGTCAACAGTTTTGGGTATTGCCACAACTGGGAAAGCTTCGTGAAGACGGTACAGAGTGCGAGGCAATTCTTTGGGACCTCGCCGGCCAACCGGACTATAGACTCATCCACGCGCTGTTTCTCGATGACGTCGATCTGGCACTGGTGCTCTTCGACTCCTCCCACCTCAGTGATCCTCTACACGGTGTCGAGTTTTGGTTGAAACACCTTAATTCGCTCGAGCGAGGCAATCAGGCCGCCGGATCAAGTGAAGTGTCGAAGGGGCCGCCATGTTTCATTATCCTGATCGGCGCGCAAGCAGATCGTGGCACACCCACGTTGACCTTTGATGAGCTCGAGACTTTCTGCCGTCAACGAGGGGTGTCTGGCTATATCAGTACGAGCGCCAAGACCGGCGCTGGTATCGAGGCGCTCATCCAGCGAATGAAAGATGTCATTCCCTGGGATGACAAGCCGGCGACGGTAACGACTGTAACGTTCAAACGAATCAAAGACTTCGTGTTGAAGTTGAAAGAGAATCTCGACGGGCAGGAGCTAGTGATTGTCACGCCGCAGGAGTTGCGGCAACGACTGGAGCGGCAGGACCCGGACTGGAAATTTTCCGATGAGGAAGTAGTCACCGCGGTGGGTCACCTCGAGAATTACGGCTACGCGAAACGGCTGCGGACCTCGAAGGGCGAACTGCGCGTTTTGCTGGTGCCGGAATTGCTCAATAATTTGGCAGCGTCTTTTGTGCTCGAGGCCCGGAAAAATGAGAAGGGGTTGGGATCGCTGGAAGAGAAGCGAGTGCTTGCCGGCGAATATCCGTTCCCCGAGTTGGAGAAGCTTCCGAAGGGTGAGCGCGACATCCTTCTCGATTCGGCGGCGCTGCTGTTCCTCAAACACAATATTTGTTTTCGGGAGACAGATCCCCTTAACGTGCGCTCGTATCTCGTGTTCCCCCAGTTGATCAATCTAAAGAAACCGACTTCCGAAGAGGAGCAAACCGAGGACGGCATGGTCTATACGGTGAGCGGAGCAATCGAGAATGTCTACGCGTCGCTGGTCGTCCTGCTTGGCTACACTCAGACTTTTACACGCACCAACCAGTGGCACAATCACGCTCGTTATGAAGTTGGCGAACAGTTTATTTGCGGGTTTCGCCAGGAGCTTGAACGTGAGGGCGAACTGGAATTCATCCTCTATTTTGGCGGTAA
>DATENN010000252.1:0-10001 GCA_035275045.1 Pyrinomonadaceae bacterium | reverse complement strand
ACTTGTCGTTGTAGGGCGTGGATGTGCCGTGGGCATTAACGTATCCGACTTGTTCCGGCTGAATGCCTGCGTCCCGGATCGTCCTGGTCATCACGCGATAAGCTCCCGACCCGCTTTCATCAGGCATCGTCAGGTGAAATGCATCCGCCGTCATACCATAGCCCACTAACTCTGCATAAATTCGCGCGCCGCGCCTTTTGGCGAACTCGAGCTCTTCCAAAATCATGATCCCCGCACCTTCGCCAATCACGAAGCCGTCGCGATCGCGTTCGAACGGCCGGGACGCATGCAGCGGGTCGTCGTTGCGCGTTGAAAGCGCACGCATGGAAGCGAAGCCAGCGACGCTCATGGGCGTGATGGCGGACTCCGCTCCACCGCAAATCATGAGGTCGGCATCGCCGCGCTGAATAATCTTAAAGCTATCACCGATGGCGTGCGCGCCGGCCGAGCAAGCGGTCGCCGTCGCCGAGTTGGGCCCCTTGGCGCCATAACGAATCGATACCTGGCCGGCGGCGAGATTGACGATGGCTGAAACAATAAAGAAAGGTGAAACGCGATCGGGCCCCTCATCGAGCAGCTTTGAATGCTCGCGCTCGATGGCCCAGAAGTCCCCAATCCCGCTGCTGATGTAGGTGCCCGCCTGCTCCGCAACCTCATCAGGAAACTTTCCTGCGTCGTTGAGGACAAAACCGCTGTCGGCAATCGCTTCGGTCGCGGCCGCGATGGCGTAATGAATAAAGGCGCCCATCTTGCGCGCCTCTTTTTTCGGAATGAATTTTAGCGGGTCAAAGTCCTTAACTTCGGCGGCAAATTTGACGGAAAACTTTTCCGTATCGAATTTCTTAATATAGTCCACGCCGCTCTGACCGTTCATCAGCGCGGACCACGTTGATTCAACTGTATTGCCGACCGGCGTTATCAGACCGAGTCCGGTAACAACTACACGACGTGACAAATGAAAGACTCCTTGAGCAGTGACAAGAAAACAGTGACGAAAGACAAAGGACAGTGACAGGCTTAATAAGTTTTGAACTTCTCACCTGTCACTCGTCACTCGGTCACTATTTCTTATGCTGGTCGATATAGTTGTACGCGTCGCGAACGCTCTGAATTTTCTCAGCGTCCTCGTCAGGAATTTCGATGCCGAATTCTTCCTCAAAGCGCATCACCAACTCGACAGTGTCGAGTGAATCTGCGCCGAGGTCATCAATGAAGCGGGCATTCGGCGTCACTTCATTTTCATCAACGCCTAACTCGTCGACGATAATCTGTTTCACTTTGTTCTCGATCTCTTGATCGGGCATCTCGTTTTGCTCCTCTGTGATTATTTTTGCAATCTGTTGTTCGCTAAACTTGAGTGTGCCGCCATTTCAACTTCGACACGCTAATGCTTATCTAACCTGCGCTAAAGCGGCTTTCAAACTCTCGGCGTCTTCGATGTTTACGGCTTTAACTTCGCGACTGATCTGTCGCATCAAACCGCTCAGCACCTTGCCGGGGCCAACTTCAATAAAGTTTTCGATGCCTTCATCGATCAATAACTGCATCGAAGGCAGCCAACGCACCGGCGCGGACACCTGCCGCACCAACTTCTCGCGCGCGACCTCGGCAGATTGATTCGCGGCGGCGTCAACATTTGTAACCAGCGGCATCGATAAAGGGTGAAAACTAACGCTTTCCAGGTCAAAAGCCAAACGCTCCTGCGCCGGTAGCATTAACGCGCAATGAAACGGCGCGCTCACGTTCAACTTTACCACTCGCTTCGCGCCCGCGCTTTTGAGCAACTCACTTGCGCGATCAATCGCTTCGGTGTTGCCGGCAATTACAACTTGATTTGGTGAATTGATGTTGGCCGGGGAACAAACCTGATCCTGCCGCGCGTCTTCGCATGCCTGCTCAATCGTCTTTAACTCCGCGCCCATTACTGCGGCCATCGCTCCGACACCGGGCGGCACTGCCTCCTGCATATAGCGTCCACGCGCTCGCACCGTACGAATCGCATCAGGCAAGGACAAACCGCGGGCCGCTACCAGCGCCGAGTACTCACCCAAACTGTGTCCTGCAACATAGTCCGGCTTCGGCAGGCCTTCCGATTCAATCGTGCGCAATGTTGCCACAGATACTGCGAGAATCGCCGGTTGCGTGTTCTCGGTCAGTTGCAAGTCTTCGACTGAACCCTCGAAACACAAACGCGAGATGGAAAAATTCAGCGCATCGTCGGCTTCTTCAAAGATCCTTTTCGCAACCGCAAAATTTTCAACCAGGTTCTTGCCCATCCCGGGATATTGGGAACCTTGACCCGGAAAAATGTACGCAAGCGACATAAGAGTAAATCGTGATTACTGAACCGTGAATGGTTTTACTTTGCAAATTTTGCCGTAAAGATTCGCAAGTTTGAATAGCGAGTTTTCTTGCTATTCACGATTCACGATTCACGATTTTGCTACCAGCGAATCAGTACGCCGGCCCAGGTTGCACCGCCGCCAAACGAGGCCAATAAAACGATGTCGTCTTTTTGTATGCGGCCAGCTTCAACACACTCGTCCAAACCAATTGGTATCGATGCCGACGAAGTGTTGCCGTGCATTGCAATGTTCGAGTAAACACGATCCATGTCGACATTCAGTTTACTGGCCACAGCATCTGTAATTCGCTGATTCGCCTGATGCGGAATGAACAACGTGATGTCATCCGCGGTCAACCCGGCGCGTTCCAAAACTTCGCGCGAAACTTCGGCCATGGAACGCACGGCGACCTTGAATAACTCGTTGCCTCTCATCTTAAAGAAGTGATCGCCGGCGGCCAGCGTTTCAGCAGTCGCCGGTTTGCGCGTGCCTCCGCCAGGGGAAAACAGTTGTTCTTCATATCTGCCGTCGGAACGAATGCGCGCCGCGAGAATTCCGTGATTCTCATCTACCGGACCCAACACGGCGGCGCCGGCACCATCGCCAAACAGCACGCACGTTTGCCGATCAGTGTAATCGACGTACTGCGTAAGAATCTCAGCGCCAATGACCAGCACATACTTCGACTGCCCGGTGCGGATCATCGTGTCGGCCATCGTCACCCCGTAGAGAAATCCGGAGCAGGCGGCGACAAGGTCCATGGCCGCGGCATTGTGCGCGCCGAGCTCCGCCTGAATGATGCAGCCGGTTGACGGCAGGATTTGATCGGGAGTGACGGTCGCACACAAAATCAGATCGATGTCGGCAGCTTGCAACCCTGCCCGTTCGATTGCCTGATTCGCTGCGCGCACTGCAAAGAGCGATGTGTATTCACCGGGTGCTGCTTTGCGACGTTGCTTAATTCCGGTGCGAGTGGTGATCCAGTCATCGGATGTTTCGACCATCCGTTCCAGATCGGCATTCGTAAGTATTCCTTCAGGATATGAATGGCCGGTTCCCAGTATCCCGGCGTGAATATCTGCCATCAATTCCTCTGTGTTTATGATTAGTAGGCGGTAATACTATCCACTACAACCAATAAAAGCCAAGCACTTCTAACACTAAGGCAAGCAATTCAGCGTACAGGTTCACGCAAACAAAAGTCGATTAGAGTACAAGCTTTAGCTTGCCGTGCTTTATATTCAGTTGAAACTAAGTTTGAACTCTCAATTTTGCGCCTGAGCTCAAGCCATTGCATGCAAGGCATTTGTTTCGGCGATTCCACGCTCAATCCGTTCGCTGGCACGATTTTCGGAAAACTCTTTTACCCCGCGAATTGCGTTTCGGATCGCGCGCGCGTTTGAGCTGCCATGCCCTATGACCACGATCTTGCGCACACCCAGCAGCGGTGCGCCACCGTGTTCCGAATAATCCAGTTGCTTCTTGATGTTGCTGAATGCCGGTTTCGCCAACATCGCTCCCGCTTTCGTCACAGCCGAAACCCTGAGTTCGCGCTTGATCATCCAAAGCATTGCATCGGTCAAACCTTCGGAAAGCTTTAACATCACGTTGCCGGTAAATCCGTCAGTAACGATCACGTCGACTGCGCCTGAGAAAACATCACGCCCCTCGACGTTGCCCATGAAATTCAGACTGCTGAGCTCACGTAAAAGCGGAAACGCTTCGTTGGTTAGATCGTTTCCCTTCGCTTCTTCCTCGCCGATGCTCATCAGCCCAACAACCGGACGTTTCGTTCCCAACACGGCGCGCGAATAGGCATCGCCCATGATCGCAAACTGGACCAAATGCTCGGCCTTGCATTCGGCGTTCGCACCGACATCCAGTAAAAGAGTTGGCTTTGGAGAACGGGTGGGAATTAACGCAGCAAGTGCGGGACGATCAACCCCCGGGAGCATGCCGATAACCATCTTTGCCGTGGCCATCGCAGCCCCGGTGTTGCCTGCGGAAACGAAACCATCGGCTTTGCCATCAGTCACCAGTCGTGCGCCCACGCGCAACGAGCTCTTCTTTTTGCGTCGGACCGAGGTGGCAACGGGCTCGCCCATACCGATGACTTCGGCAGCTTCAACTAACTCGATGCCGCGATCGCCATCCCCGCGCCAGCCGCAACGACGGAGTTCAGGCTCAAGCTTCTCAGGTTGGCCAACCAGAATTACGGTGAGGCGAAAGTCGCGAGCGGCCGCCAGCGCGCCATCGATCTCAGCATGCGGCGCGTGGTCACTACCCATCGCGTCGAGAACGACCTTTCCCGTCAAACGGGACTCATCCTTCGACTGAGTTCGCACAGACGATTATCGCTTTAGGATTGTTCTACCTGTACTACCTGGCGGTTCTTGTAGTATCCGCACTTTGGACAGACGCGGTGTTGTAACCGCGGTTCCTGGCAGTTCGGACAAAGGGTGGCCTGCGGCGCTCTCAGCGCGTCGTGCGCGCGCCGTTTACCGCGGCGTGCTTTTGAATGTCTTCGTTTTGGATTTGGCATAAATACTCCGGTTTAGATGGTGAATCATAAATCGTAAATAAATCTACGGCAGTTCCTCACCGCGTGCTGTTAAGTCGCTATTTACGATTCACGATTTACTAATCACCATTCGCGATTTCTTTAAGTGCTGCCCAGCGCGGATCGACGTTGGTCGTTTCGCATTTACATTCGCCGGCGTTCAAATCAGCGCCACAAGTCGGACAAATGCCTTTGCACTCGGCTTTACAGAGCACCTGATCGGGTGCGGCAAGCAAAAGCTCTTCACGCAGCAGTTCATCAATATCGATTACCGCGCCGTCATAAACTGAAAGATCAAGGTCTTCTTCCGATAATTCAACAGCCTGCTGCGCATCGTACTCATCGGCGGTTATATATTGCCGAGTGAAACTTCCCTTGACCGCGGTCTCAACCGGCTTGAGGCAGCGATCGCAATCGATTTCCACGTTCGCGGCAAATTCGCCTGTGACTTTTGTGCGATCTCTATCTGGTCGAATGCGGCCATTCGCTGCGGGCGGGGGATCGATCAAACGAACTCGTTCATCTTCAAGGATCAATTCGCCCGGCTGGTATTGATGTGAAAAACTTTTCCCGGATTCGCCCAGGCTGGCAACTTCATATTTCATGACCGCACACTGCCGCGAACCTGAAATTTAACTGGCTCAAAGGCAAAGGGTCATTATAACGACGGGGGCTGATGTGTCAACGCGAGCACCGTCGCTGGCAGTTGATTTTACTAACGCAATAGTCAGTTTGCATCCAGGTTAGACGCTAATCTCCTTTAGTAACGTCAGGCGTGTCCAATGCACGATCAACCTTTTCAGACAAGCGCTCGAGCCTGTTTTCGAGTGCGGAGATTCTTTCCAGCAGATGCTCTTCGTTAGGCGGCCCCGGCTCGACAGCATCATAGCGCGCCGCCGGTGGCTCAACGACCAACATCAGCCGAGTGCCACAGCGCACACAGAACTCCTGACCCAGCGAGTTCGGCGCGAGGCATTTTTGGCAATAATGAGCGACTGAAGGCATCGAATTGATCTTAGGTCTTGGGTCTTGCGTTTGTCTTTGGTCTTAGTGTTTGTTTGTTTCCAACATCTTTCCGAATAAGAATGGGACGCGTTTAGACGAAAATCAAAGAGCAAAAAACCAAATGCCAACCTAGTATTCGTAAAAACCGCGTCCCGATTTTTTTCCTAACCAGCCCGCGTCTACGTACTGCTTCAACAAGGGACAGGCCCGGTATTTTGAATCGCCAAAGCCATCATACAAAACATTCATGATCGCCAGACAGACATCCAGCCCGATAAAGTCGGCAAGCGTCAGTGGCCCCATTGGGTGATTCATGCCCAATTTCATGATGCCATCGATGCTTTCGCGCGTGGCCACGCCTTCATACAACGTGAAGATCGCTTCGTTGATCATCGGCATCAACACTCGATTGGAAATAAACCCGGGCGAATCGTGACAATCGAGCGCCGTCTTGCCCAGCTTTTCAGACAGCTCACGCACCTTCTCATAAGTTTCGTTCGAAGTCGCAATGCCGCGAATCACCTCGACCAACTTCATTACGGGAACCGGATTCATGAAATGCATGCCGACGACTTTGTCCGGCCGTTTGGTTACTGCTGCCAATTTCGTAATTGAAATTGAGGAGGTGTTAGAAGCGAGAATAGCGTGCGACGGTGTAATCAGATCGAGCTCGCGGAAGAGATCCGATTTGACTTCCAGATTCTCAGTTACAGCTTCGATGACAAAAGCAGCTTCCTTGAATGACTCCATTTCAGTAGTTGTCCTGATGCGTTCGATGATCGCGCTTTTGTCGTCAGCCGATAACCGATCCTTATCAACGTCGCGCTGCAGACTTTTGTCGATTGCATTCATGCCGCGCTGCAAAAACTCGTCCTTGATGTCGCGCATTACAACGTCGTAACCGGCGCGCGCGGCAACCTGAGCGATACCGTTACCCATTGTTCCGGATCCAATTACACCGATGGTTTCAGTCATTATCGTTGAAAGCGAAAAGAAAATTTAGCGTTGATCATTTAGCACTGATCATTTGTCCTTCGGGAATTCAACTTGGAAGTGCAACATGGTGTTATCTAATCTTTCGCCCCGTAGGGGCCGAATGTTTATAGCCCCGAGGAGCTAAAGCGAACCCCGCGCTCTGTGAAGAGCGCAATGTTTAGTCCTCACAGCCCGGGTTTCGCTCCGTACGGAGCGAGATCTTTATGAGCACTGGATTGCTATAAACCTGTCGCTCCGCCGGAGCGAAACCGGTTGCACTTTCAAAATTGAATTCGCGAATGATCAATAGAAATGACAAATGGAAAATGCTTTGTCTTAGACGGTTGAACGCGATACACGTTATCGTTCCACCGCCATAGCAACGGCGTTGCCGCCGCCGAGACACAATGCGACCAGGCCGCGATGCGCGTCGCGCCGTTTCATTTCATAGAGTATCGTCGTCAAGAGCCTGGATCCTGACTGCCCGATCGCATGGCCCAGGGCTACGGCCCCGCCGTTAACATTCACTCGTTGCGCATCGAGATTCAGCTCTTTAATGATCGCAACCGCCTGGACTGCAAACGCCTCATTTAGCTCGATTAGATCAACTTGGTCGAGTGTCCAACCCGCCTTTCGCAGTACCTTTTGAATTGCTTCGACGGGCGCCATCATCACCAGCTCGGGCTCAATACCCGAAGTGGCCTGCGCGACAATTCGCGCCATCGGTTCCGCGCCGAGTGTTTTCGCACGCTCAACAGAAGTGACCACGACTGCTGATGCGCCGTCGTTTACGCCCGGCGCATTGCCTGCCGTTACGGTACCGCCATCACGTTTGAACGCCGGTGGCAATTTCGCCAGCACTTCCATCGACGTGTCTTCCCTTACTGTTTCATCGGTGTCAAAAACAATTGCTGCGCCTTTTCTCTGCGGAACCTCGATCGGCAAAATCTCATCTTTGAACTTGCCTGCTTTAATTGCCGCCGCGGCCTTGCGATGCGAATTCAGCGCGTATTCATCCTGCTGTTCGCGCGTCACGTGATAACGCTCCGACACGACTTCACCGGTATTGCCCATGTGATAGTTTTCGAACGCGCACCACAACCCATCGTTGATCATCGCATCGACTAAAACGCCGTTGCCCAGGCGATAACCTTCACGCGCTTTCGGAATTATGTAAGGAGCGTTCGACATCGACTCCATTCCGCCCGCCACGACTATCTCAGCATCGCCAAGTTGAATGGCCTGGGCCGCCATCATTACCGCCTTAAGACCAGAACCGCACACTTTGTTGATCGTCACGGCGGAAACGCCGAACGGAATGCCGCCATGTAACGCGGCCTGGCGCGCCGGATTCTGGCCCAGACCGGCTTGAATCACGCAGCCCATGATCACTTCGTCCACATCGGCGGCAGCGACGCCCGCGCGCTTAACGCTTTCGCGAACGACCATCGCGCCCAGTTGCGTAGCAGTAAATCCTTTTAGCGCGCCTTGAAACTTGCCGACCGCCGTGCGGACAGCACTAATGATTACGGGTTGTTTACGCTCGCTCATGATTCTCCTAACTCAATTTGTAGCATTACTGCTAAGACGAAACAGTGTCAAGCAAGCGGCTATCTCGGCGCGGTTAACAGCACCTTGCACAATCACCCGTTCTCGATGTTAGACTCGGCTTTGCTGTTTAACCTTCGACACACACATTCAAAACACCAGGCATGCAGGCATTAATTTTAGCCGGTGGTAAAGGCACGCGGCTGCGGCCGTTGACCGTTTACACTCCGAAACCGATCGTGCCGATCTGTAATCGGCCTTTCTTGCTTTACCAAATCGATACGCTGCGTCGGGCAGGCATCACCGACATCACGCTCTCGCTTTCGTATCAGCCGAATAAGATCGAACAGTTGCTCGGCGATGGTTCTGATTTCGGCGTGAAGTTGAAATACACGGTCGAGCCGCAACCAATGGGGACGGCAGGCGCTTACAAGTTTGCTGAAGATCTAATCCGCGAGCCAACTGTCGTTTTCAACGGGGACATTCTCACCGATCTCGATTTGAAGAGCGTTATTCGCGAACACACCGAACACAAGGCGACGGCAACCATCGTGCTAACCCCGGTTGAGAATCCTTCCTCTTACGGTCTGGTCGAGACGCAGGACGGGCGCGTGCATCGTTTTCTCGAAAAGCCCAAGGCTGACGAGATCACCTGCAATACAATCAACGCGGGAACCTACGTTCTTGAGCCGAAGGTGTTGGACCTAATACCCGCAGGCGAAAATCATTCTTTTGAATATGGACTGTTTCCGGAATTGCTGCGCCGGAAAGAGGCTTTCTTCGCGCATGTGCCGCAACGAACGTACTGGATAGACATTGGCACACCCGAACGTTACCTGCAGGCGCATCAAGATTTACTCGGTAATAAGGTTGCGCGCATTCACATTAAAGAGCGGCGCGGCGATTTTGATTCGGCCACGGCCGCGGAGATTGATGAGCTTTCCATCATCGGCAACGAATGTCAGATCAAGCCGGGCGCGCAAATTATTAATTCAGTGCTGGGGCAAGGCTGTTTCGTGGAAGAACGGGCGCGCGTTGAGAATTCGATCATCTGGCCACACACACGCGTCGGCACCGCCGCGGAAGTGACCGGTGCAATTGTTGGTCGCGGCTGCCACATCGGGCGCTCGGCGGTTGTTGGACCGAATTCGGTACTGGGTGACAAAACTTCTCTCACCGATTACACAATCACCGGAGACGCGCAGCGGTGACTGTTGAGCTCGCTCCAATAAAATTTGGCACCGATGGCTGGCGCGCAATCATTGCGCGCGAGTACACCTTTCAGAATCTCGAACGCGTCGCCCAGGCGTTTGCCGACTTTTTAGTCTCAAACAAAGCGGCAGGCCACCTCGATCATCTCGTTGAAGTTGGCCAGCTAAGTAAGCTCGAGCGCGACGATAAATTATTTTCGAAAGTAGTCCGTCAAGCGGTTAGTCCACCCTTGGCCGTCGTCGGCTTTGATCGCCGTTTTCGTTCGGAAGTTTTTGCGCAGCGGGCCGCGGAAGTACTCAACGGTAACGACATTCAAGTTTTGTTGTTTGATGAAGCTGCGCCGACGCCACTTATTT
>DATENN010000251.1:0-2456 GCA_035275045.1 Pyrinomonadaceae bacterium | reverse complement strand
ACCGGCAGGTAGCGGCTCAAGATCAGAGAAGTAGATCATCACCTTTTTCCCAGCGGCGATAGCGCGTTGGATTTCTTCGACTGTGCCGGATTCTGCGCTCGTCGTTGGAGTGCCGATTCGGGACCAGAAAATCGCAACCAGAATATCAGTTGAATCGATCAACTGCTTGTTTATTGCGCCCTGGCCAGTTTCCTGCGCGTCCGGGTAGCTGTCGGTCGACCAGTGCTGGTGTTTTACCCAAAACCCGCGTTGCTCGCCGTGTTGGCAATTCCAGTCATTGATCGCCTCCGTTGCCAGCGCCATTTCTTTGGCAACGTCGGTCGGGCCGCACATGGTCAGCTTGATCAGTTCAACACTGGAAGTGACTCCGCTCATTCGTAATTTACGTCCGCTCCTTCAAAGCTAGGTCGGTGTGGTCGTTCACGTCAATTTTGCGACGACCGGCGCCTATCGCGCATGGGTCGAAATATGAGTCGAGCCAGCATTGACGGCTACCGCGCGGGGCTCCGCCGAAACTTCGGAAATCGATTCGTCGATTTTTGGAGAAGCCTGATTTTTCGTGATGTCGAGCGCGGTGATGATCTCCTGCTGGCGTTTGGCCGCACCGGCGAGCTTCTCTTCGTGTTCAAAGGGTTGATCGAGCTGCTTGGCTAGATCCGCGGATTGGCGACGGGACTGCGCGAGATCAATTTCGCGTTCGTGCAGGCGATCTTCCATGCTTTCCAGCGCGTGTTCGAGTGATGCGATTGTACCCGTCGCGCTGTCACTGACGTTCGCTCGATACGCATGTTTGCCTTGGATCAGGAGCGTTGCCCGTTCGTCGAAGCGTTCAACCGAGATCGGAAAGCTCGCGATGTTGCCGACAACCTTTGTTGATTCGAATGGCTTCAATGCCGCGGTGAGGAAGACAAGTGCGCGGCCGGCTTTCACGCGATCGGTGAACGTTTCATTCTTCACCGTCATTGAGAAATTGTCTCCGCGTGTGCTGATGCGCGTACGCAGGTCTTCACGGATGTTTGCTATCTCGCGTTCAAGAACTGCAGCATTGTCGTTCAGCCGACGAATGCGGTAGCGCATTTGATACAGGCTTTCGGCGTGTTGCTTCTTTAAACGCGTCAGGCGCATGACTTCGGCGTCGATGCTGGCTTTCTCGATCACGAGTGGATTGCCTGATGCGATCGCTTTCACTTCGGCATAGGTAAGCGCGGCGGAATCCACGTCTTCGGCTCGGCGAACGGTTGCGTCGCCAGTCATCACTTGAGTGATGAACCGGCATTTCGTTTCGAGCGTTTGCCACATGTAGGCGTCGAAGCTGCCCTCGGTGACGTACCGGAAGATTTTGACGTACTCATTCTGATTTCCCTGGCGTAGTATGCGGCCTTCGCGTTGTTCGATATCGGCCGGTCGCCAGGGCGCGTCGAGATGATGCAGCGCGACAAGGCGCGTTTGAACGTTCGTGCCTTCGCCCATCTTTAGCGTGCTGCCGAGAAGCACGCCCACTCGTCCTTCGCGGACGGATTTGAAAAGCATGGCCTTCGACGCGTCGTCGCTTGCATCCTGTGCTAACGCAATTTGATTCGCCGGAATTCCGCGGGCGACGAGTTTGTCGCGAACGTCGCTGTAAACTGAGAACCAACGGCCATTCGATTGGGGAGTCGAAAGATCACAGAAAACGAGCTGCGCTCCTTTGGTAGGCGCCGAGTCGAGCCAGATTTCGTGAATCTTTTCGACAGCTTTGTTTGTCTTTGAATCCGGATTGTCGCGGACGTGCGGCAAGACGAGACGCAGATCGAGCGCGGCTTTGCGGCCTTCCGTCGTGATCTTCAGCATGTTGTCGTCGCGTGGATCGACTCGGCCGCTCTTGATCCTCTCCGTGCGTTTCACGAGCTGATCGACGAAGCGCTGCAGCTCTGGACTGCTCGGTGCGCTTACAGTAATTGGTCGACCTTGCTCCAGCTTTGGCACCGGCAATTTCAACATGTCTGCGGTTTGAACGTCGGCGACCTGGCGGAATTGCTGCATCAGCTCCGGCACATTCACGAAGCGCGCGAAACGGCTTTGCAGACGATAGCCACTCCCATCTGGGCTCAGCTCCATCGAAGTGACGGCCTCGCCGAATGTGCCGGCCCATGAGTCGAAGTGCTGCAGCGAGTTGCGGCGCAGCGTCTCCATTTGCAGGTAACGCTGCATCGTGAACATCTCGGCCATCGTGTTTGAAATCGGTGTGCCGGTGGCGAAGACGACACCGCCTCCTTTGTTACGCGCCTGGATGTGCTGAACCTTGAGGAATAGATCGAACGCGCGTTCGGATGCGGTCTGCGGCAAACCGGCGACACGCGTCATCTTCGTGACGTAGAACAGATTTTTGAACTTGTGCGCTTCATCGATGAAGAGGCGATCGATGCCGAGTTCCTCGAACGTCAGGGTGTTGTCCTTTTTTTCATCGGCGGACAGCG
>DATENN010000250.1:0-19986 GCA_035275045.1 Pyrinomonadaceae bacterium | reverse complement strand
GCCCCAGGCACGGGCAAGACTATTCTTGCCGAGCAATTGGCATTTGCAAACGCGACTGCAGAGGACCCCGCCTTGTACCTCAGCACTCTTTCCGAGCCGCTCGAAAAAATTATTGTTCACGGACAACAGCAGCGCTTTTTTGATATCGCAAAAGTTGGTTCGGCCGTGTTGTATGAAGATCTCGGTTTGATGTTAAGAAATTCCGATTTGCAGCAATTGCCGGAATTGGTCACGAACCTGCTTACCGAACATCGCCCGCGTTTCGTCTTTATCGATTCATTTAAGGCGCTCACCGAACTGCTGACAACACCGCAACAGCGGCGGACACTGATTTATGACTTGTCCAGCGTGCTCTCGTCATACAACTGCACCAGCTTTTTGATAGGTGAGTACGCTGAATTGTCGATGACGGAGCTGCCTGAATTCGCGATCGCGGATGTGGTTGTGCAGTTGATGAAACATTCGACGAATATTAGAGAACAACGCTTTTTGCGAGTGGAAAAAATCCGCGGCTCGCGTTCGTTATCAGGTATGCACGCTTTCTCAATCACTGACAACGGCATCGACGTTTATCCGCGACTATTAACGCCACCAATCAGTCCGTCCTACACGGCGCGCGTCGAACGCGTGTCGACCGGCATCACTAATTTGGACGAAATGGTGGCCGAAGGGTTCTGGCGAGGCAGCACGACGCTGGTGGCCGGGCCGACGGGATCAGGCAAAACGATCCTGGGCTTGCACTTCATGACGGAAGGCGTGAAGCACGGCGAGGCGGGCGTGTATCTTGCGTTTCAGGAAAATCCGATACAACTTGCGCGCATGATGCAAAACCTGGGTTGGGACCTTAATGCGCTGCGGAAAAACCATCTCTTCGATTTGTTATACAAGTCGCCCGTGGAACTACAGCTCGATACAGTCACTTGCGAATTGTTTCAACGCGTTCGCGAAGGAAAAGTTAAACGCGTAGTAATCGACGCCCTTGGTGATCTCGAAAGGAGCAGCATCGACCGTCAGCGTTTCGCGGATTTCATCTATGCAATGACACAGTGGTTCGCAGTGGAAAACGTTACTTGTTTATTGCTTTATGAGTTGACCGATCTGTTCCAGGTAACCGGCATCAGCGATCAGGAAGTATCGAACATGGCCGATAACATTATTCTGCTGCGTCTTAGACCGGATGTCGAAATGCATCGGACGCTGCGGATTATCAAAACCCGAGGCAGCGCTCACGACAATCACGAGCATGTGCTGGAGATCACTGACAAGGGTGTGACGGTAAAGAAAGCTTAGGGAAGTATTAGCAATTTATGTCCGAGTCCGGGTTTATCAAAAAAGATCTCTCGCGCCGCTTCACAGACATAAACCGCGCGATCACCACTTCGCTGGACTTTGACGAAGTTCTGAACCTTATCGTTGTCAACGCAGCCCAGCTGGTCGAAGCCAAGGTCAGCCTGCTCTTACTGGTCGATCACGACGGTGAACTGCGAATACGCGCGTCGCACGGCGTCGATGCCAATCTCGCAGAAACGTTTAGTGGACGGATGGAAGAGGACGTGGTTACGCAATTGCGCTCGCAGCTTCCACTTGAGCCTGAGGAGGCGCTGATCTCGGTCCCCGTCATCGCCAAGCAATTGCTGAATGGGCTGCTGGTGATCGCTCGGACCCACCCGCTCGATACTGACGAACAGTGGCAACTTTCGGCGTTGGCCGATCAAGCGGCAATTGCGCTGCGCAACGCGCGACTTTACGAGATGGAAGCGGCAGAGAAAGCGCGCGCCTTAGACGCCTCGGAAATCGCGCGCCGGCGTTTAGTCGCCATCGTCGAATCGTCGGAAGATGCAGTAGTCAGCAAGAACTTGAAAGGCATAATCGAAACCTGGAATAAAGGCGCGGAACGCGTGTTCGGTTATTCGGCTGATGACGTAATCGGAAAGTCGATAACTATTTTGATCCCGGAAGAACGTATCGATGAAGAAGCCGTGATTCTTGAACGCATCGGACGGGGTGAACGAATCGAACATTTTGAAACGACGCGGCGGCGCAAAGACGGCAGCTTGCTTGAGGTGTCGTTGACGATCTCGCCGATTCGCAACGAACAAGGTCAGGTAATTGGCGCCTCAAAGATCGCCCGCGACATTACCGAAAACAAGCGTGCCCAGGAGCAATTGAAACGCGCACTCGCGTTTGACGAAGCAGTGATGTCGAGCATGGGCGAAGGACTATACACTGTCGACAGTGTGGGCCGGGTCACATTTATGAATCCCGCCGGACAACGGCTCTTTGGCTGGACTCTTCAAGAACTGATCGGAAGAAAAATGCACGAGGTGACCCACTATGCTCATCGCGATGGTTCTCCATTTCCAGCTGAGCAATGCGCCGGTCTGGCAGTCTTACGCAACGGCCGCGTCTTGACAGAGTACGAGGACGTGTTCATCCGCAAGGACGGTTCGTTTTTCGACGTAGTCTATAGTTCTTCGCCGCTGAGAGATGCGAACGGAATTATTACCGGACTTGCTGTCGTATTCCGGGATACATCAGAAAGAAAGCAAGCGGAGCAGGAACGCGCGAGTTTGTTAACCCATGCTGAGCAGGCGAGGGCTGAAGCAGAAGAAGCGAACCGCTTGAAGGATGAATTCCTGGCGACTTTGTCGCACGAGCTGCGCAATCCGTTGAATGTTGTTATCGGCTATGCGGAAATACTACGTCGCAGTAACGAAGGCCAACCGCATTCGTTCATCGTTAAAGCGGCGGACACTATCCGGCGTAATGCGCTCGCGCAGGCACAGCTTGTTTCCGACTTGCTGGATCTTTCTCGTTTGCAAATGGGAAAGGTTGCGCTTAACCAACAACCGGTTTCGCTCTCAACGATCATTACCGACGCGGTCGAAACCGTACGCGCAGAGGCAGCTGCCAAACGCATTTCGCTTCAGATCGAAATGGACCCTGAGATTCTGGTAATCGAAGGCGATCCCGTTCGCCTGGGCCAAATCGCGTGGAACCTGCTGAACAACGCCGTAAAATTCACTCCGGTCGATGGCCTGGTCAAGATAACTTTGTCGAAAGATAACGAAGACGCCAGGTTGGTGATCGAGGACAGCGGGCAGGGAATCTCGCCGGATTTCCTGCCGCACGTGTTTGAGATTTTTCGCCAGGCAGACGCCAGCAGCGCGCGGCGACAGGGCGGCATGGGGATTGGTCTCGCACTCGTCAAACAATTGGCCGAGCTTCATGGTGGGCGAGTAATGGCCGAGTCTAACGGCGTCGGCTCAGGCGCGCGCTTCTCAGTTTGGTTTCCGCTGGACAAAAAAGGTGTTTCAGGTCTGGCATCGGAAAGCACGGGAGCTACGGGCGCCCTGAGAAGAAAATTCATTTTGGTAGTCGACGACTCGCTTGAAACAACCGACATGCTCGGACGGCTGCTGCAATTGGAGGGTGCATTCGTTCAATCGGCGCGCAGTGGTGATGAGGCACTTGAGCTCGCCAAACGCCAGCAATTCGATCTCGTTGTTTCTGACATTTCAATGCCTGAGATGGATGGGTATCAACTGCTGAAAAACTTGCGAGAGCTGCCGTCGATGGCGAAAGTACCAGCGGTCGCGTTAACCGGCTATGGCCGTGAAGCGGACATCGCACGCGCGCGCGAAGAAGGGTTCGCCGAACATCTCACCAAACCACTTGATCTCGATCAGCTATTACAAGTTGTGCGACGTCTTACTGAGAACGGTAAGCCTTAGCATGGGACGGTTATTCAACCGCGCCGCCAGAATCCTTCCAGGCTTTCCAGCCGCCCGCCATTGAGTGAACGTTGGTATAACCCATTGTTTGCAGCACGTCCGCTGCGAGCGCTGAGCGAAAGCCGCCGCCGCAATACAGAATCAGCTCAGTTGATTTGTCAGGTACAGCAGTTTCAATGTCGCGCTCGATGATGCCCTTGCCGAGATGTTCCGCGCCGGCAGCGTGCCCCGCCTCCCATTCGTTATCTTCGCGAACATCAATCAAGCGCAGCTTGCTATTCGAAGTTAAGCGTTGCTTAGTTTCTTCAACACTAACTTCACGGATGCGACTCTTGGCATCGTTAACGACTTTTAAAAAGCCTTCAGAATGTTTCATTGATTAACCTTAATAAACCATCCACAGATTATGTCGATTGCACAGCGTAAGACTTTATTCGCAGCCAGGACCAGGTTTCACTGCTTTCCTCTGCGTAACCTGCGCGGCCCAAAAAGCGTGATTGGATGAAATTGCAGCGAAAGATTATAATGCCGGTCTTTCAGGAAAGCATAAAAATCGGTGATCAGTAATTGTAACCAGTGACAGGTCCACACCTGCCATTTGGCATTTGTTGCTTGTCATCCGGCGAGAGAGGACACACGACACATTGGCTAATGAACAGTTTGACGTGACCGTCATCGGCAGTGGGCCGGGAGGCTACGTTGCCGCAATTCGCGCCGGGCAATTGGGATTAAAGGTCGCGATTGTCGAAAAAGATTCGCGGTTGGGCGGCACATGTACGTTGCGCGGCTGCATTCCGACTAAGCAGATGTTGATGTCTGCGCACATTTACGAACAGATGCAACACGCAGCGGATTTTGGTGTGCAGGCGACCGGCATTCAACTGGCTTTCGCCGACGTCCAAAAGCGCAAAGACAAAGTCGTGCTCAAGAACTCGAAGGGCATCGAGTATTTGATGAAGAAGAACAAGGCGACCGTTTTCAAGGGGACTGCAAAACTTGCATTGCCGGGCAAAGTCGAAGTCACTGGCGCCGACGGTCAGAAACAAACGATTCAAACGAAAAACATCGTGATCGCTACCGGCTCGGTCGTGCGTCCCATACCGGGTTTCGAAACGGACGGCAAACAAGTCGTTAATAGCGATCACATCCTCGAACTGAAGGAAGTTCCAAAGTCGCTTATCGTCATGGGAGCCGGCGCAGTCGGCGTCGAATTCGCGTCAGTCTATTCTCGCTTTGGAGCTGAAACCACGATTGTGGAATTAATGCCGCGACTGGTTCCCCTCGAAGATGAAGAGGTCTCAAAGGATCTGGAACGTGCATTTCGCAAACGCGGTATCAAATCGCAGCTGGATACAAAACTGGACAAGTTAGAAAAGACAGAGGCGGGCGTCCGCGTCACGGGAAAAACTTCGAAAGGCGAAACGGTCAGTCTCGAAGCGCAAATGCTGTTAGTCGCCGTGGGCCGTATGCCATACACCGAAGGCCTGGGACTGGAAGGTACCAGGATCAAAGTCGAGCGCGGTTTTATCAAGGTTGACGAGTTTCAGCAAACGGCCGAGAAAGGTGTATACGCCATTGGCGATGTGGTGCCGACGCCGCTGTTGGCCCACCTGGCATCGAAAGAAGGCATCGTCGCCGTAGAACACATCGCCGGCGATAAAGGTGTCCGGCCGATCAACCTGCGTCTGGTTCCGAATTGCACCTACTGCGATCCGGAAGTCGCATCGGTTGGTTTAACGGAAGCCAAAGCAAAAGAGCAAGGATATGACGTGGTGGTGGGCAAATTTCCATTCTCAGCTTCCGGCAAGGCGCGCATCCTCGGCGAAGAAGAAGGTTTTGTAAAAATCATCAGCGAAAAGAAATACGACGAGGTTTTGGGTGTCCACATAATTGGCCCGCACGCGACGGAATTGATTGCCGAAGCTTGTGTCGCAATGCAGTTGGAAACGACTGCGGAAGAGTTAGGACGCACGATGCACGCGCATCCGACGGTTTCTGAAGCTGTCATGGAAGCTGCCGAAGGCGTCCACGGCCTCGCGGTACATATCTAACCGAACAATGGATACGAATTCTACAAAGCCGGAGCGAAAAACATCCGACAGGGGCAGGCGTCACCGTCGTGGTCCACGACGCCCGGCTTTTCAAATGCGTGTGAACACGAGTTACGCGCCACGGCGACCGACCGATGGCAAGCCGTTGGCTTGTACCACGGAGACTTCGTTGAAAGCCGAGCAGATGCTTGAGCTTTATCGATATCTGAAGTTAACGCGTTTGGTTGAAGAGCGGTTGGTAAATCTTTATCGCCAGACAAAAGTTGTTGGGGGCGTCTTTCGATCGCTCGGTCAGGAGGCGACCGCGGTCGGCAGCGCGTATGCGCTTGCTCCGCAGGATTTCATAACGCCGCTGATTCGCGACCTCGGCGCCGTGCTCGTTAAAGGAATTCGCCCGCGCGACGTTTTTGCGCAGTACATGGCCAAGGCGTGGGGACCATCGGGCGGCCGCGATCTGAATATTCACTTTGGCGACATCGAAAAGGGTTTCATCGGACCTATTTCGCATCTCGGCGACATGATTCCGGTGATGACCGGGGTGTTGCTGGCCGCGCGCATGCAAAAGAAGCGGACGGTGGCCGTTGCTTACATCGGTGATGGCGGCATGAGCACCGGCGCGTTTCATGAAGGTTTGAATTTTGCTGCCGTGCAGCGCCTGCCGCTGTTAGTGATTGCCGAGTACAACCACTACGCTTATTCGACGCCGACTAGTTTACAAACAGCGGTACGCGATCTGGCCGAGAAAGCGGCTGGCTATAACATTCCGGCATACATCGTAGACGGAAACGACATCGTTGCCTGTTATGAAGTGACTAAACGCGCAGCGGATTTCGCGCGACGCGGCGGCGGCGCAGTCTTAATCGAAGCTAAAACCTACCGGCGCAAAGGCCATGCGGAACATGACGATCAACGCTACGTGCCGTCTGGTGAAATTGAATGGTGGGAAAAGAACAACGATCCAGTCGACCGTTTTGAGCGGTACCTGCTTGAACAAAACATTGCTACGAAGGAAAAGCTGGAAGAGATAACCGCCGCCGTGCTGGCTGAAATTGAGGAAGACTGTGCCTGGGCCGAGTCGTCGCCAATGCCTGACCCGGAACAGGCGGCGTATAGAGTTTTTGATAACAACATTGTCCCGCCGGCGCTGCGTGCGGAAGTTTTGAAGCACTAACAATTGATCGAGCTCTTACACAGAAGGGAAGCAAACAATCATGGGTGAGAACAAAGGAAGCGCAGTAAGGGGCGTCCTTGATGATGACCAGAACGTCAGCACCAATGCGGTAGACGACGAAGCCAGCATTGAGACGGTTTTAGATAACGAGACCGGCATTAATCCGGTCGACTTCGGAGAGTTAGCATCCAACGTGGTCGATGATCAGGGAACGACTGAAGTCGAAGCTTGCGAACTGTTGAAACGGATGCGTGATGCCGGTTTCGACGGCGACAACGAAAAGCTTGCAATAGCGCTGGGGCGGCCGCTGGAAGAAGTGGAAGGCTGGATGGAGGGCAAAGCCGCCGTGGACGACGATGTGGTAATGAAAGCTCGCGGAATCGCCCAGGAACGCGGCCTTGATCTTGAATAGTCGCACTGCGTTTAGTTTTAAATTCCCAAAGGAGAACTAATATGACTGACGACGACAAACGAAACCCCGATGATGAGCGCGACGAAGAACAGGGCAACACGCCGCGGCCAACTGACGCCAACGAGCCGTCCGAACAAGGCGGTGGCACGGTCGAACCGGCTTCGCCGGGAGATGACATCATCATCAAGTAGTGAGCACGGCAACTAAGAAAGAACATAAATCGGCGCGTCCTGAGCGTGGCGGGCAGGCTACGCTCGTCGAAGCCATTCGCCAGGGCATCTGGGAAGAAATGGAGCGCGACCCAACTGTATTCGTCATCGGCGAAGACGTCGGGGCATATGGTGGCGCGTTTAAAGTTACCGATGGACTGATCGATCAGTTCGGTAAGGAGCGCGTGGTCGACACGCCAATTTCGGAAGGCGCGATCGTCGGCGCGGCTTGCGGCGCCGGCCTGATGGGCATGCGCGCGGTTGCCGAGTTCCAGTTCATCGATTTTATATCAGCGGGGTTCGATCTGTTGACCAACTATGCGGCCAAATGCCGTTATCGTTGGGGCGCAAATATTCCGGCTGTCTTTCGTGGTCCATGCGGCTCGGGCGTGCGTTCGGGACCCTTTCATTCGCTGAACGCGGAATCGTTCTTTCTCAACACCGCCGGTCTGAAGATTGTTGAACCCTCGACCGCGTATGATGCCAAAGGATTAATCAAAGCAGCGATTCGCGATCCGGATCCGGTTTTGTATTTTGAGCACAAGAAGCTTTATCGCTTGCCGCGCTTGCGGGAAGAATTGCCATCCGATGACTACATTGTGGAAATCGGCAAAGCACGAACGGCGCGTGAAGGCCGCGACCTTTCGGTCATTACATTTGGTGCAATGGTCCTGACTGCGCTCGATGCGGCGCAAGAACTTGAAAAAGAAGGATTGGATATCGAGGTTATCGATCTGCGGACACTGGCGCCACTCGATAGACCTGCAATTTTGCAAAGTGTGAAAAAGACGAGTCGCGCGATCGTGTTGCACGAAGCGTCGCGCACTGGCGGGATCGGCGGCGAGATAGCCGCAATCATTGCGGAAGAAGCTTTTGAATGGCTGGATGCGCCGGTGCTGCGCATCGCTTCTATCGATACGCCGGTTCCGTATTCGCCGCCACTTGAAGACTATTATTTGCCGCAAACGAAAGATGTATTAGATGCGGCGCGAAAGCTTGCTGCCTACTAAATCAATCGTATTAAAGTGGGTTTGTGATCACAAAAAGTATTTGGAGAAATTATGAGTACAGAAGTTGTAATGCCGCAGATGGGCGAATCGATCGCTGAAGGAACGATCACCAAGTGGTTGAAGCAAGTAGGTGATCGCGTCGAGCGCGACGAGCCATTGTTTGAAATTTCGACCGATAAAGTTGATGCCGAAATTCCTTCACCTGCGGCCGGCACGCTTACTGAAATTCGTTTCAAAGAAGGCGAGACAGTTGAAATAAATACGACCGTCGCCGTGCTCGACGGTGGCTCCGGCGCGTCAGCGTCGACTGCACCTGCTGCCGCAGCAGCGAAAGAAGCGCAGCCCGAACAAAAGCAAAACGAAGCGCAGAGCGCGAAGGCACAGGAAGCTGAGACGCAACCGACTCCCGAAAAAACTGCTCCACCTCAACCGGCGCCAGCAGTGACTTCGCCTGCTCCGGTCGCGCAAAAACCGGAAGCGCCGGCTCGCTCTGCTGTGCCACCGGCTTCTCAAGCCACCGGAAATGGCCGCAACGCGGCTACCGGCGTGGACGAGCTGAGGCGCACTAAGTCGAGTCCCCTGGTACGAAAGATTGCGCAAGAACATGGGGTCGACATTGCCAAACTTGAAGGCACCGGCATGAGCGGCCGGGTGACCAAGAACGACATCCTTAGCTTCATCGAATCCGGCGCGCCGGCTGCATCGCCCGCGCGTACTTCGTCTGCGCCGGCCATGCAGGAATTACCCTCCGCGCCATCGGTCAAGCCTTCGGAAGGCGACCGCGTCGAGCAAATGTCCGTGATGCGCAAGAAGATCGCGGAGCACATGGTCGGGTCGCGACGCACGTCGGCCCATGTCACGACCGTCTACGAAATCGATATGACGCGGATTGCAAAACTTCGCGATCAGCACAAGGATTCGTTTTTCGAACGCACCGGTACGAAGTTGACTTTCATGCCGTTTATTTTCCAGGCAGTCAACAACGCGCTGCGACAGTTCCCGATCTTCAATGCGCAAGTTAACGGTGATCAAATCGTTTATAAGCGAGACATCAATCTCGGAATGGCGGTGGCCCTCGACTGGGGATTAATCGTACCGGTAATCAAGCGCGCGGACGATCTAAGCATTTCAGGTTTAGCGCGCGCGGCAAATGATCTGGCGGATCGGGCGCGAACCAAACAATTGAAGCCCGATGAAGTCGGTGGGGGTACTTTTACGATTACCAACCCCGGCGTTTTTGGCGGCTTATTCGGCACACCGATTATCAACCAGCCGCAACTGGCAATTCTCGGCGTCGGCAAGATCGAAAAACGCGCTAAAGTTTTGACGTCTGCTGATGGCGAAGACTATGTCGCGATTCGATCAATGGCCTACTTCGCGTTGAGTTTCGATCATCGCGTGATAGACGGCGCAGATGCCGAACGTTTCCTTGCGTATGTTAAAGAACAACTCGAGGCAGGAGAGTTTTCGCTGTAACAAAACGAAATGTCGGATGAGTTTTTGCACTTCCAGTGGTCTAACCTGGCCCTGTAGGCAACCTGCCGGTCAAAAAAAAATGAGGCGGCGACAGACTGCAACCGGTTTGTCGCCGTTCGCGGTTTTTTGCTCCGCTTATTGCGATCGAGTGGCATTTAGATGATGAATGAAGCGATGCGCGCATCTGCCCTTGACTTGAAAATCTGATACGGATAAGAAATGCCGGATCAATTTTGTGGCGGACAAATATTACGCGATAAAGGAGCGTCCGCAGCTTCAACACACGGCTAGCCGTCAGGCGAGCTTTTCACTTTTCGGATAAAGAAGGAGAGAGTTGTTTATGCCAATCCCGAACTTGAGAAAGTTTTATTCCCTAATCATTGCTATCTCCCTGCTGGCTTTTTCGGCGATCGCTGTGGTGGCCCAGGACACGACTTCGACCGTCGGCGCGCGGAGCGTTGCGAGCGGACAGAAAATGAAAATCAAGGGTGTGGTCACGCGTCGTGACGCCGACACTTTTGTTATTCGTGATGCAAACGGCGTTGATACCACTGTGCGACTCGATGATCGCACCAGCGTAAAAGCAAATGGTGGTTTTTTGCGCAGCGGTTCAAATTATGCGCAAACGCAAATTCTTCGTGGCTTGAACCTGACCGTCGAAGGTCGTGGTAACGGCTCAGGTGAACTGGCAGCCGAGCGCATTCGATTCAATGAATCAGATTTGCGCGTGGCCCGCGCTGTTGAATCGCGCGCTGCACCACTTGAAGAGCGCGCCAGCACCACAGAAAACAAATTGAGCCAGGTCGAACAGAATGCCCAACGCTTGTCCGGTCAATTGGATGAACTTGCCGCGGTAGCGAATACTGCTAAGGGCGGAGCCAAAGCGGCGCAGGAAACAGCCGACTCGGCCGTCGCCGGCGTGAATGCGACCAATGAGCGCATTTCGGCCCTCGACGATTACGAGCCGCAGGCCGTGCTCGCCGTGAATTTCCGGACCGGCAGTTCTATTTTGTCCGCTGACTCAAAAGCAAAACTGGACGAGCTGGCCACCAAGGCACTGAATGCCAAGGGTTATGTTTTGGAAGTTTCAGGCTTTGCCGATGCGACCGGCAGCGTTGAACGTAATCGCGCCTTGAGTCAACGGCGCGCGGACACGGTGATCCGTTATCTGGTCGAAAATCACAGCATCCCGCTGCGACGGATCGTCACGCCATATGGCTACGGCGAATCTAATCCGGTTGCCGAGAACACCTCGCGCACAGGCCGGGCGCAGAATCGTCGCGTCGAAGTTAAGCTGCTCGTCAACAAGGGCTTGATTCAACAAGCGCCGACAATGACGACTTCATCGGGACAATAGTCAGACGAATTCGCCGCCGTGAAGAAATTTGCGGCGGTGTTTAGTGGCCAGGAATCATGCCGCCACAAAAGTTGTTAAGATAGAGCAAGGCCAGCAACGCAGGTTTTCGCAACAGGGAACCGGCTGATAGCAACTGGCGGCATGAGGAATGGTTTGATGAACAAAAGAACCCGGGCAAATTATTTTTGGTCAGCACTGCTCCTGCTGGTGCTGACTTTTTATTTTTCCGGCCTGACGGCGGCGCAGACGATTCGCGACATGCCGCCGCCGCCGCCGGCGCCTACGCCCAAACCCACACCGACCCCTGCGCCTCCGCGCGACGAAGATTTCGACGTCGTCAAAGTCACTTCCAACCTGGTGATGGTGCCGGTGTCAGTAGTCGATGCGGGCGGTCAACCGGTGCATGGTTTAAAGCTCACCGATTTCCGGCTCGAAGAAGAAGGCCGGTTACAGGACATTACGGAGTTGGGAAATCCTGAACAGGTCCCGCTTGATATTGCGATACTTTTTGACGTCTCCAGCAGCGTTAGCCAGAAAGGCTTTTTTGCTTTCCAACAAAAAGCGGCCGCCGCTTTTTTGAAACAAGTCCTCAAGCCGATGGACCGTGCGGCAGTATTTACGATCACTGATGAAGCGCGCATGGTTTCGCCGTTGGAATCGGCAGAAAAAGCAACGGCGAAGTTGGTTACCATTCCGGCGGCGACTACACCTGTTCCAACTGCGTTCTACGATACAGTCGTTGCCGCGGCGAAGTACTTAAACGAAAAATCCGGTGAGGGTCATCGTAAGGTGATCGTGGTGATTTCTGACGGCGATGACAACTTTAGCAGCATCGTGCGCGACCTGACTGTCGCGGAAGCGCGCGCCAGTCAAAAAGGTGAGCTAACCCCGGCCGCGGCACGTCAGAGTCTTGCTGATCGACGCCGCCGCGCTGTGTTGGACGTTCAGCGTGTCGTGCAACAGGCGGATGCGGTCTTTTACTCCGTCAATCCCGGTGGACCATCAGTGCATTTGAATTTGATCAGTACACGCGCGCAGAACGATATGGAATCGATCGCGCGCTCAACGGGGGGCACGGCGTACGTTCCTAACTCAGATCTTGATCTCGAAAGAGTTTTTGGAGAAGTGGCGGCGGAACTCAGAGGACAATACTTGCTGCAATACTATTCCAACGCTCAGAACGCGGGGACGCAATTTCGCCGCATCGCTGTCGCGACCCCAGCGCGTGCCGACCTGCGCGTGAGGGCGCGGCAAGGCTACTATCCCAAGGTTAAGTGACCACGTCTTTTATCTCAGCAAAAAACTCATTTTCCATTGGTCATTTTCCATTTATCATTCGCGAATTCAAGTTGGAAGTGCAGCACCGGAATGGTTCAATCACTGGGGGTTCCTATACGTGTCGCTCCGCCGGCGCGAAACCGAAGCCCACTCAGTACTCAGCACTCAGTACTCAGTACTGAGCACTCAGTACTCAGCACTCAGTACTTTCTTATTGCATCTCCAGCAAAACATCGGTAAGTCGATTCACGACTTCCAGCAACGTGCGGCCGGCTTTATCGAATTGGTTTGCGGCTGCTAGATCTTCAGCCGTGGCGGCTCCCGCTGCGACACCCGCGAGTTTAATGTAATAACGTTGCAGTTCCGGCGTGGCGCGAAAATCAATTTCCAGTTTATCCAAACCCTCGCGCACACTTTGAATGCTGGCGCGAACGCTGGTCTTGCTTTTCGCGGTCTGCTCAACAATCGCCGGCGATGCTTCATTACGTCGAGCGGCATCATCGACAGTCTCGATCCCTTTCGCCACTCCACCGAGCAAGTAGATAAACTTGGTCAGCACTTTAATCTGATCGGCCACTCGTTGCGCGCCCGCGTGTTCGGCTTGCGACGCGGCAGTTGCCGAAGTTGAGCGCCGCGCCGGCGTGCTCCTTCGCGACCGCGTTTGCGCGAGAACATTTGCGGAGTTGAGTGACACTAGAAGCAATAGAACTGTCGCTATTCGTTTCACAGCTGGGTCTCCAGTGATTTAAGTTTTGTCCAAGCTAGACCGCCTTCGCAGCGCCCGTCAAGCGCCCACCTCAGCAGCGCTCAGCCTATTCGCATTGCCCTGTTAGAATGGGACCAACGAATGGTGAAAAGGTGTTGATTAAAAAGCGAAATCTCAAACTGCGGCGATTGGGTCGCGTCGAGTATGCAGCGGCGCTGCATATTCAAAAAGAAACAGAACTGGCGGTAAAGGAAGGCCACGAATCGGACACTCTTCTGCTGCTTGAGCATCCGCACACGCTGACGGTAGGCCGGCGCGGCGACAGAGGCGGCATTTTGATGGCGCCGGAATTATTGAGTGCGCGCGGAGTAACTGTGTTTGAAACCAATCGCGGCGGAAAGATCACCTATCACGGGCTGGGCCAGGTGGTTGGCTATCCGATCATTAACCTCAGTCCCGACCGCGAGGACGTTCACGCGTTTGTGCGCGACCTCGAGGAAGTATTGATTCGTGCGCTGTCAGATTTCGAGATTGATGCATTTCGTTTGGAGGGATTCACCGGCGTCCACACCTCGCGCGGCAAAGTCGCCGCGATTGGGGTCCACATTTCGCGCTGGGTAACAACGCATGGATTTGCCATAAACGTGAACACCGACCTTAGTTATTTTAATTTGATCATTGCCTGCGATGGCGAGCAGGTTACCTCTATGCAGGATCTGTTGGGTCACGAAATTTCAATGCCTAAAGTGGAAGATCGCATCGCTGCCCAATTCGCGGCGGTGTTTAATATGACGCTCGAAAAGGCAGACGTCGTTGAATCGTCCAAAGTCAACATAAGTTAGTCATGCTAAACCTCGCAGACATCAGGAAGGCGGCAGAGCGAATCCACGGTCGCGTTCATCGCACGCCGGTTATGACGTCGCGCCAGTTTAACCGCCGCGCGGGGTGCGAGGTTTTCTTCAAATGCGAAAATTTACAGCGTGCCGGAGCGTTCAAGATCCGCGGCGCGACGAACAAAATCCTGTCGTTGACTGACGAAGAAAAGAGGCGCGGCGTGGCGGCATTTTCTTCAGGCAATCACGCGCAGGCAGTCGCCCTCGCATCTCGCGAAGCTGGTGTTAGCGCCGTGATTGCGATGCCCGACGACGCTCCAAAATCAAAAGTCGCAGCCACGAAAGAATATGGCGCCGAAATAAATTTTTATGATCGCCAAAACCAGGATCGCGAGGCCGTCGCGATTGAAATCTCACAGCGCGAGGGCCGCGTGATGGTCCCGCCATACGATGATTATTTTATTCTCGCCGGTCAGGGCACTTGCGGTTTGGAATTTCTCGAAGAAGTTCCGGATCTGGATTGCCTGCTGACTCCTTGCAGTGGCGGCGGCCTGTTCGCGGGCGTCAGCACTGCGGCGAAAAGTTTGAATCCACGCGTGCGATGTTTCCCGGTTGAGCCGGATACGGCGAATGACACCGAGCAGTCTTTTCGCAAAGGCGATTGGGTTTCGATTCCGCCTCCGCCAACTATCGCAGACGGTTTGCGTGTGCAATCACCCGGCGCCTTGACGTTTCCTATTCTTCAAAAAACCGCTGAGGACGTTTTGATTGTGTCAGACGAAGAGATAGTGGAAACGATGAAGTTCATGCTCACTCGCATGAAACTTCTCGTAGAACCATCGGGTGCTGCCGCCGCCGCTGCCGTTCTAAATCGTAAGTTACCGGCCAACGCTAAACGCGTCGGGGTGGTTATCTCCGGTGGAAATATCGATCCTGAGTTCGTTGCACAATTGCTCGCCGGCGATTAGTGAAATAGTCCGAACCATTCCCAGCGGTTCATCAGTTCACCAAACCCAAACGATGCCAAATTCGCAACGATAATAGTTGCGAAGTCTCGCCACATTGCCCGCATTCGCAGCTCATCTTTTGATCCAAACGCGGCCCAAAAGAGAAGACATTCAGCAACAGGCGCAAAGGTCTCGGCAACGATAAGGTAGGAAGTTCGCGATTGCTGGGCGAAAACAATGGGCAGCACAAGGGTAACGATTGGATAAGTACAAGCCGTCAGCCAAACGCCGGCAAAGAGTTTTCGCTTAAAAGGATGGTGTCGCGAAAGGCCAGCGATCAGAATCGGAGATTCAACGAGAATCGTGAAGAGATAACCGATGGGAAAGAAGCGCCAAAGAAAGACCACAGTTCAAAGTCCACAGTCCAAAGTCCAAAGTCGACAAATCTTTTGTTTGCCGTTCACAGCATCTTCAGCAGAAAGGGTGCTTCAGCCAGCACATGAGCCATCGCAACGGTGAAGTAAATATCCCTGGTGGTTGAATAATCCACGGCGAATCCAACCCACAACAGCGCCACAGCGAAGGCGCCGAAAATTAGCGCCATCGTAACTATCCGTGGAAAGCCGCGCGGATGCTTCGCAACGGGAATAGTCGCGGGATCCCAAAAGCGATAATCGCGCCGAACTGATCGCAATGCGTTTGGAGCAATTAGCGGCAACGCCAGTATCCATACGCCGTAATGGAGCATTTCAAGAAACACATGGACAGATACCAACATGTGACTCGAGATGCCGGGAAGTAACTCGGCACCCGAGTGCTGCGTGATTCGCCAAAAGAGCCCGTTGTCATCGTGTAAGGACGCGCTGTGGCTTAGACGCAAAATAATCGCGACTAACAAAATAGCAACCAAGCCGAGACAGCGGCGATACGTGCGCAACCAATGCGGCCGGTTTCGCTGTAAGTGCCGATCCAGAAACCACAACGCGATCAATGGATGAAGGTACACGAGGGCCAGGCTGAAAAGCTCCGGAGCCAGCCAGTTGATAGAGCACAACGCTAACGTGACTGGTATCGCCAGGAACCCATTTTGACGACGTTTGTTTTTGCCTCGCAGCCAGACGAGTAGACCCAGCCAACCCAGCAGCAGGCTGTTCCAGGTTGCAACGACAGAAGAAGAATTCTCGGCGGCCCAACCTGGCCGGCTGTAGGCGAATGGGAGCGCAACGTACGTCGCAGTGAGCAGCGCAATACCCGCGAAGGCGGCGATAAAGAACGAACGTGACTTGCCGAATCGTACCGGCAACCGCATCAGAAAGTATCTAAACTCAAACCAGTTATGCGGCCCGGCAAATAGAAAAACCGTCACAATTGAAACTTGCAATGGTAACCAACCTGCGAGTACAGCGGCGCCGCAAGCACAGCTTGCTAAGGTGACAGCGAACAATTTTGCGCCGTCGATTCGTACGCGATCCGTTGAAGAGGCAGCGTGTAATTGAATGTCGAGCGTGCGTTCCATAACTACGGTTGCTTTTTAACCGGAACGATGAGTTTCATGCCGTAGCCTTCCGGCATTATCTCGATGTTGACGCTGGCGTATGTTGGTTTGTTAGCGGTTAGGTTCTGCGACAAATAACGCCATTGGTAAGACGGCGGCGGTCCGGCATTCGCTTGCGCAAGAATTGCTGCCGCGCCGATCAGCGCAACTCCGAAGAGCAATGCGACAACTGTTTTCTGGCCACGAGGTTGGGCCGAGCGCATCAGCCAAACGCCGGCGAACGACAACGACAAGAACAAACATAATCCTGCGATCACAGTTCGTGTGGGACTACTCATGATTCGTTGCGTCATTGAAGCGCTGGGCGAAGGGTTAGCAAGAGCTTCGCGCAATTCGTTCAGACTGTCTTGAGAAATCAATAGGCGCGCGTCGTACGCCTTTTCGTCCGGAATGACAACCAGACTCGTATGTAGCACCGTTTTGTTAGGTTGCGGCGTTGCCGGTGGACGCGCTATGTCTGCTAGTACGACGGTTGCCGACCCTAACATCAGCCACAACATCAAAAGGGATTTGGTTAGCTTCATTGGAAGTACCTCCATTGAGACCAGAACGTTAATTCGCCGCGAAATTGCGCGGAGTATACAGCAAAAATCAGTAGCGGAGAGTTGAAACACACAGCAGGAAGCGCAAGTAAGTCTCTGCTCTTAATTAGTTTGCGCGCGTTTCCTGACATTGCTTTATGAGCCAAAGCGGGACGAGTGTTAGAATCCAGTTTATTCAGCAAAACGAGGTGGAAATTGGCCCGCGAACTCCGCGTCATCGACAATCGACAAAAACCGCGCCATCCAAAGCCCGAGTGGCTAAAGATTCGGCTCGGCGATCCAACTAATCAAAACCACGTCTTGAAATTGATCGAGGGGCTGAACCTGCACACCGTTTGCCAGGAAGCGCGCTGCCCCAACATTTTCGAGTGCTGGTCGGATCGCACTGCGACGTTCATGCTCGGCGGCGATATCTGCACGCGGCATTGTGGTTTTTGCGCGGTGGGAAAGGGTGAACCCGGCAGTCTCGATGCAGACGAACCGCGTCACGTGGCAGAAGCGGTACAGCATCTGAACCTGGCCCATACAGTAATCACGTCTGTTAATCGTGACGATTTACCTGATGGCGGGGCGCAGCATTGGGCAGAAACCGTGCGGCAGGTTCGCGCGCTCAATCCTTTATGTCGCATCGAGGTATTGATTCCTGATTTCAATGGAGATGAAGCCGCGCTGAATACCGTGCTGGATGCCGCACCTGATGTGTTGAATCACAATACCGAAACCATCGCCCGTCTATACCGGCGCGTTCGTCCCGACGCCGACTATCAGCAGTCGTTGACGTTATTACGTCGCGCTGCGGAAAGACGCGATCGCGAAGGCCGCGGCATGTTAACTAAGAGTGGAATCATGGTTGGGCTGGGCGAGACGTTTGATGAAGTGGTGACATTGATGAAGGATTTGCGCGACGCATCGTGTGACATCATGACGATTGGTCAATACCTGCAACCGCATACGCGCCGGCTGCCGGTGGAACGATACGTAACTCCGGAAGAATTCGAGCGCTGGCGCAAGCTTGGAGCCGAGCTGGGATTCAAGCATGTCGAGTCGAGTCCGCTGACGCGTTCCTCTTACCACGCCCGGCAACAGGCTGAACCGAATCAGTCGCCCTTTGCCGCTAAGGAACAATTGCCGCAGGCGTCAATGAACAGCGGCGCATAATAAAAGAATTCAACAACTCCTTGCCTTGGCCAGGTAGTCCACGTTTGACTGCGTTCGTTTGCTGCTGGTTTCTTTCATGAAGGCTGTCATCTTCAAACAACACGGTGGCCCGGATGTTCTCGAATACACCGACTTTGCCGAACCAGGTATTAAGCCAAATGAGGTCTTAGTCCAAGTCAAAGCTTGCGCTCTGAATCATCTGGATGTTTGGGCGCGCGGCGGCTTGCCGGGCATCGAGATTCCGCTGCCACATATTTTGGGCAATGACATTGCCGGAGTAGTGCGCCAGACCGGCGAGCTGGTCGGTTGGGTGCAGCCGGGCGACGACGTGATGCTGCATCCCGGGGTTTCGTGTGGACACTGCGTCGAGTGTCTATCCGGCCGCGATAACTTGTGCCCTGATTACGACATCATCGGCTATCGCCGGCATGGCGGTTATGCAGAACTCGTTGCTGCGCCGGGCGTGAATGTGATTGCTAAACCCAGGAATCTTAATTGGAGCGAAGCTGCCGCGTTGCCGCTGGTAACTGTCACCGCTTGGCATATGCTCGCAACGCGAGCGAGAGTCGAGCCCGGCGAAACTGTGCTGGTCCATGCGGCCGGCAGCGGCGTAGGATCGATCGGGATTCAGGTCGCTAAACTCTTCGGTGCCCATGTCATCGCCACTGCCGGTTCTGAAGACAAACTGCAAAAAGCAAAAGAGCTTGGCGCCGACGAAACTGTTAACTACAGCAATACGGATTGGCCCAGGCAAGTGCGTGCTTTAACAAACCGGCGCGGAGTTGACGTCGTTTTTGAACACACCGGCGCCGCCACCTGGCCGGGCTCAACCGCCTCGCTCAAACCGAACGGACGCCTGGTTACTTGCGGAGCTACCAGCGGTTTTGCCGCGGAAACCGATCTGCGCCAGGTCTTTTACCGGCACCTCACTATTTTGGGTTCGTTTATGGGCTCCAAGTCGGAACTACTTCAGGCCATGAAGTTTATTGAGACAGGAAAGATCAAAGCAGTCATTGATCGCGAACTGCCGCTTGCCGATGCGCGGCGCGCGCATGAGTTGATGGAGGACCGCGCGCAGTTTGGAAAATTAGTGCTGGTGCCGTGAGGAACGAGCAGAATTAGCGCCCGGTATAGTCTTCAGCTATAAACCGCTTTTGCAACAAGCCTAGATTTCCTTCTTCGAGGTTAAAATTCGTTCCCGCGATGACCTTTTTGCCGCCGTCTGTTGTCACCCAATCAACCACCTGCGGCGCATTCTTTCGCAAAAATTCGCCATCGACTTTATCCAGCGGCTTGCCGTCTTTTCGCGAAAACACCCAAACGTAGGTGTACTGGCCCTTACGGACATAATCCAGGTCCGCTTCAAAACCTGTCTTTGGCGGCGCGGGCGTCGCGTTACTTTCAGTTGTTTCGGATTGCGAATTCGTGTTCGCCGCAGGCTTGTTGCAACCGCCGGCCATAAAGGCGGCCACACAAATCAAAACCGCCGCGCGGTATCGAAATGATCTTTGTAAGAACATAAGACTCCGGATTAGATCGTTATTTAC